>JAUXCK010000006.1 GCA_030618925.1 Desulfobacteraceae bacterium | reverse complement strand
GGAGACCCAAGCTTCCCCCATGCCACAATCAATAAAACCAATAAAACCAACAAAAAAAAGGCCCTGAAAAATACAGGGCCTTTTTTATACATCAATTAAACCAAACCGGTAGCCGGATGAATGATTTTATACACATCCTGTGGGCTTCGGGAGACCGGCCATTTTACAGGCGCCTTTACCCGGGCCTGACGGAAACAATTCATAGATGTGTTTCAGTTTGAACTTTGTCAGTTTGGAAAGAACACGTACCATCGGTGCAATCCCGTTTTTCTTATAATACTCTTGAAGAATATTGATTACATTCCAATGTTCATCATTCAATTCATCAATACCTTCTTGACCTTTAACATACTGAACCCAGTTCTTTGACCACTCATTAAAATCCTGGATAAAACCATCTTCATCGACCGGAAATGTTTCCCCATTAAAGTCTACATCAGCCATTTAAATATCCCTCCTTTATCAAATTATTTTTTGTAGGTAAGTCACCTATTATCCTCTTCAAATTCTGAAACTATTTTTTATATAGCAACATTTCCCGCTTGTCAATATGAAAACGTTATTATTGTCTCAATGATTGAAACCGACAGCGCCCTGAAGCAAAATAATCGGCGACTATCATTAAAAATAAGTCTAATTTATTGACATCACATAAGAAATTGTTTTTATCAATATTCCCTTGGGGTTTGATTGATCTGATCCAAAGTAAACACCGGGCCATCCTTGCATACCAGCTCTTTTCCAATCCCGCACCGACCGCACATGCCGAATCCACATTTCATCCGGTTTTCAAGGGACATGATAATATGATCGTGGGTATAACCGAGCTTTTCTAATACAGGCAGCGTAAACTTGATCATCACCGGGGGACCGCAGACAATGGCATATGTATTTTCATCCCCTTTTGGTGCTTTTTCCTCTGTCACAGGGGGTGTAAAGCCAACATTATACGCCCACCCCTCTGCAGGTGAATCAATGGTTAAATGCATGTTGATATCATCTCTTTTTTCCCATTCAATGAGTTCATCCTTGTAGAGAAGCATGCCCGGTGTCCTTGCGCCGTAAACCACATCAATCGTTCCAAACCTGGATCGATTTTCCGGATCGAGCATATAGATGATAGAAGACCGGAGCGTGGTAAAAGCAAATCCACCGCCGACGATCAAAATATTTTTCCCCGCAAGAAGATCCCACGGATACCAGTTGCCGAGCGGGCCCCGAATGCCCATCACATCACCCTTTTTCATGTTGTGAAGATGGGTGGTGACAAGCCCGGCGCGGTTCACCGTAAAGGTAACAAATCCTTTTTCCACAGGTGATGATGCAATCCCGATAGGTATTTCCCCTTTGCCGGGGATCGACAGCTCGGCAAACTGACCGGCTTTATAGGCAAATTTTTCTTCGTCCTCTTTATTTATGAAAACGAATTTGAATGTTTTAAGGCTTTTATCTTCAGTCGCAATCTCAATATCATCGATGCGAACCGGATAGGGTAAATATGGATTTTCCACAGATTCCTCCCATTAATTTACTTCATCAGGCTTTTTCCAGCCCGGCTGCAGACGCTTTAACCATTCATCAATTGACAGACGTTCCGGATATCAATGTTAACCGGGCAGGAACGAATGCACCGCCCACAGCCGACACACATGATGCCGTCTTCATATTTGTCCATAAAATATTTCAGTTTGTGCATGAACCGCTGCCTCACCCTTTGTACTTTGGCATCCCTTGGATTGTGTCCTGTGGTATGCAGGGTGAATAAAGGGTACATGCAACTGTCCCAGACTTTCAGCCTCACCCCCTTCTTGCCGTGGGTCTCATCCTGGATATCAAAACACCAGCAGGTCGGACAGACATACGTGCAGGTTCCGCAGTTCATGCATGCAAAAGCTGTGTCTTCCCAGAAATCAGCTTCAAACAGCTCCATGACCGATTTCTGCCTGATGTTGTCAAATGATACACTTGACTGGATCTTGGCCTCAGCCTTTTTTTTCAACGCTTCAATCTTCCCGGCCGCGTCTTTGCCGGCTTCTTTTCCCCATCCGGCTGCTTTTAAATATGCCTTTCCCTTATCTGTTATGACTTTTGCCAGATAGCTGTCCCCTGCGTCAACCAGGAGCACATCCAGGCCGCTTTCGTCAAAAGGGCCTGAGTTTGTGCTTGTACTGAAGTCCAGCAGACTCGGTTCCTGGACAGCCAGACCAATAAACGTGCATGCGTCATAGGCGTCACACCAGTAAGGATCACGGACCTCCGATGTATCAAAATTTTTCTTCACAAGGAGATAAGCAGCTGCATCATATGGCCGGATACCGATGATGGCCCGGTGCGGATACTCTTTCTCCGGGACTTTCATGATATTGCAGTCTTCGCTGTTTTCATCCAGAGTATATTCCAGCATGACCTCTGACGGTGGAAACGCGATGGATTTGGGTGAAAGACGCGTATCTGTCGCCGACATGTCAGGAACTTCATCCTCTGCAAGTGCTCCAAATTCGCTGAAATATTTATCTGCAACCCTTATCGGACCGTAAAGACGGTAGGCTTTTCTTGATTTTGCAAGACCGCCGTTCCAGTCCTTTTTATTGATCTTTATGATCTCCATATCATTTGCCTTTATTTTCTTAAAATTGGAATCATTCAAACTGAAGCATAACCGCAGTCGTTCAAATTCCCCAATCCTCCGGTGATATCTATTTTATAAACGCTTCCTATTTTATAAATGCTTCAGGGTCATCCGGTTTAAATGTGTCCAGCGGCGGCCTCTCCTCCACGCTCATACCGGCTTCCCACCCGAAGAGATCCAGGGCGTCCTTTTCAAGTTTTTTCGTAAAGGCCCTGACATCAATCCCCATCGGGCAGGCCCGCACACAGGAACCGCAGTCAGTGCAACGGCCCGCACAATGATAAGCGCGCAAAAAATGAAATGTCCGCGAGTCAACCGGATCAAGTGTCTTGCCCACCCACTGCGGTTGGGATTCATCCACAAAACATGTGGGACAATAGCAGAGGGGGCATGCGTTTCTGCAGGCATAGCAGCGAATGCAGGGTGCAAGCAGATCCTCAAAATAACGCCATTTTTCCCCGGCACTCATGGCCTCGATTTTACGGACATCCGCATACCGGTCCACATCCTTTTGCTCTTCAACCAGATCGGCGGCCAGCTCATCGTAGATGACCGGATTCCGGTGGATGCAGATGCTGCAGTTGTCCTGGAGCAAATCCTCTTTCTTCAGGGTGTCTTCGGCATCAGCACTTTTAACAATGACGCTGCCGTTTTTTTCCTCTGCTTCGATAATTTCTTTTTCAAATCGTTCGGAAACTTTTCTCCGGTCGATCATTCCCTTGCACGGCACCCCGATAATCGTTAACTGATCCCTCTTTATCTTGTTTTCAACGATATGGGTCACAATATTTCGGGTATCACAGCCTTTGGCAATAATGCCGATCTTCTCCTTGCGGCCGGCAAGGTAATTGGCAAGGTTGATGCCGCAGTTGCTGTCCCACACCAAATTTTGCACGTCAGCCGCTTCCCTCACAAAGCAGGGTTCGTTCATCATGGGCATGCTTCCCTTGCGAAACCCGATGACCATATCTACTTTGCCGTCTTTCAGGAGCTTTCCTGATATTTCCTTTATCTTATCGATATATGCTAACATAATTATGCTACCTTAGCCTGATGCTTTACAAAATGTTTGTTCGGTCCAAGGGCCCTGACCGCTTCTGTGACCTCTTTGACCACCTTGACAAACTTGGTTGATTCAGCCGAAGAGATCCACGAAAAATGGAGCCGTCCGGGCTCAACCCCCATGTGTTCCATGAGGTTGTTAAACAGGGCAAATTTACGACGGGCATGATAATTACCTTCCAGGTAATAACATTCACCCGGATGTCACCCGGATACCCAGACCCCATCCGCACCCTCCCGTAAAGCGGCAAGGGCAAATTTTGGGCTCATGCGCCCGGTGCATGGAATCCTGACCACCCGGATATTTGCCGGATATTCCATCCGGCTCACACCCGCCAGGTCCGCTGCACCATAACTGCACCAGGTGCATAAAAAACTGACTATTTTCGGTTCCCAATCAGACATAGTGAAAATCTCCTTATCGATGAATTCCGGGTTTCGGCTCCCGGGTCTCAACCAAAAACCTCAAATCAAGGTCTGAAATCCCCGGCGGATTTACACGGCTTCATTTAAGGCAAAAATTTGTGAAAAAATCTGGTCATTGTCAAACCCCTGAAGGTGAATCGCCCCGGACCGGCACGATGACACGCACAGCCCGCAGCCTTTGCACAGGACCGAATTAATCTCTGCCTTGCCCGCAAAGGGGCCTCCTTCCGTAAACGAGGGCGCTGAATACGGACAGACACTCACACAGACACCGCAGGAGCTGCAAATACCCGGATTGGTTTTGGCTACCGTACCGCTTGTGTGAACTGTTTCCTGTGCAAGCAAAGTAACCGCCCGGGAGGCAGCCGCCTGCCCCTGGGCGATGGATTCTTCAATGGGCTTTGGATAGTGGGCCAGTCCGCACAGAAACACACCGTCTGTTGCAAACTCGGAAGGCCCAAGTTTTGCGTGCTTTTCAACAAAAAGCCCGTCCTCATTCAGCGACACCTTGAAAAACTGAGCCAGCTGCTCCTCTCTGTTGGGTACAATTGCCGAAGCCAGGGTCACCAGATCTGCTTCAATTTCAACAGGCCGCCCCAGGACATGATCGACGGTGCGGACGATGATTTTCCCCTTCTTCAGCTCAACCATTGGTTTTTGTTCAACAGAATACTGCATAAATATGACGCCGGCCTCGCGGGCTTTCTTATACAAGTACTCCCGCTCACCATAAGTTCTAATATCCCTGTAGAGAACGTAGATGTTCATGTCCGGGTTCATCTTTTTGAGCTCCAGGGCATTATCTATGGAATGGGTACAGCAAACCCGTGAGCAATAGGGACGATCCGGCTGCCTGGAGCCGACACACTGAATGAAAACAGCAGAGTCCATCTCCTTGAGGGAGGGGTCCTTGTCCATGAATCTTCTGTCAAGCTCAAGGCTTGTCAGAATCCGTTCGTCCTTGCCGTAATTGTATTCATCCGGCTGGAGACCGGCTGCGCCGGTTGCAATGACGGCGATGCCGTGCTCGACTGTCTGATCATCACCATTTGACGACAGGGTTGTTTTAAAATTGCCGACAAAGCCCTCCACCCCGGTTAAGGTCGTATTGAGATGCACATGGATCTTGTCATTCTGTTGAATGTCATCTGTAAGAACCGCAAGCGCCTTTTGAACATCTTCGCCTTTGGCTGTCTTGAAAAGATTCAATGCCTGTCCGCCAAGCATGGCATCCCGTTCCACCAGATGTGTTTCATATCCCTGACCGGAAAGGCTTCTTGCAGCCGTCATTCCCGATATGCCGCCGCCGATCACCATGGCCGTCTGATTGACGTTCAGCTCAGCCTCCTCAAGGGGCTGCATGAGCGCGACTTTTGACACGGCCATTCTCACCAGGTCCTTTGCCTTGTCCGTGGCAAGGTCAGGATTGTTTTTATGCACCCATGAATCCTGGTTCCTGATATTTGCCATTTCAAACAGGTATTTGTTCAGTCCCGCGTTGATCAGGGTTTCCTGAAACAAGGGTTCATGCGTTTTCGGTGTGCAGGCCGCCACGACAACCCTGTTCAGGTTTTTGCTCTTGATAATGTCGGCCATGCTTTCCTGGGTATCCTGTGAGCAGGAGTAAAGGTTGTCATTAACGTACTCCACATATGGAAGGGCTGCTGCATAATCCCGGACATCGGGCACATTGACCACACCGGCGATATTGATCCCGCATCTGCACACAAACACGCCAATCCTCGGGCGGTCTCCGACCACGTTAATTTCAGGGACAACTTCTTTTTCCTTTGTTTGCGTATTTCTGGCCGGACTCAGCATTTCACCGACAGATGCTGCGGCAGCGCTTGAATCGACCACCGCCTGCGGAATATCTCTCGGGCCCTGAAATGCGCCGCTGACAAAAATACCTTCCCGGGAGGTGGCAACAGGCGTAAAGCTGGAGGTCTTGACAAAATTTCCTTCAGTCAGCTCAATGCCAAGTTTGCCTGCCAGCTCGATTGTTTCAGGAGAGGTTTCAAGCCCCACAGAAAGAACGATCATATCAAAGGTTTCGGTTTCTGCATCCCCTTGTTCAGTCACATACCGGACTTCAAGGTCCTCAGTTCCGGGCACCGGATCGATGGTGTGGACACGGCTCCTCAGGAAACGAACCCCGTGTTCATCCCTGGCACTATTGTAAAACCGTTCAAAATCCTTACCATGGGTCCGCATGTCCATATAAAAAATAGTACAGTCAAGATCATATTCTGCATGCTCTTTGGCGATCACAGCCTCCTTGATGGCATACATGCAGCAGACCGAGGAGCAGTATGAATGATCACATTTGTTCATGTCCCTGGAACCCACGCACTGAAACCAGGCAATCTTTTTGGGTTCCTTGTGATCGGACATTCTCACCAGATGGCCTTCGGTCGGACCGGAAGCAGACAGGATACGCTCGAACTCCATGGCCGTAATCACATTGGGGTGCTGTGCATAGTTGTAATTATCGAACGAGGAGGGATCAAACGGCTGGAATCCAGGGGTCAGGATGATGGACCCCACATTCAGCTCGATGGTTTCATCCTGCATGGAATGATCAATAGCATCCACGCCGCAGAATGCCGTGCAGACCTTGCAGCCGTCGGTTTTAAAATGGATACACACGTCACGGTCAATTGCCGGTGTGTTGGGCACGGCCTGAGCATACGGCACATAGACCGGTTTTCTTCCCTGAAGGCCCATGTCGTATTCCGAGGCAATCAGCTTTGTATCCCTTGTTGTCATGCTCTCTCTTATCTTCGCAAGGGAAATATGGCCGGTGGGACACACGGATGCACAGGCCCCGCAGGCCATACACATGTCGCTTTGCACTTCAAAAGGCGTGGTCACCTTCATGTCCACCCCGCGGCCCGTCAGGCTGATGGCATTGTTCCCCATCTTTTCACACATGCGCGTACAGAGGCCGCACAGGATGCAATCATCCTCCTCTTTCATAAAACGCGGCTCTTCGATCCCGTACTGGTCGGCCAGTTCCTTGATGACGGGGACTTCCGGGCACCGGGCAAGCAGCAGTTCCACGATGAGCTTCCGCCCCTGGTGAACGGTTTCCGTATCCGTAAAAACCTCCATCCCTTCCCAGATGGGATAATTACAGGCCGTCACATACCGTCTGCGACGACCGTCAAAAAGTTCAACCGTGCAGATGCGGCACATAGCCGCCGGATCCAGGGCCTTGTGATGACACAGGGTCGGAATGTTGACACCATATTTTTCAGCCACCTGAAGAATATACTGTCCTTCTTCTCCCTGAACTTTTTTCCCGTTGAGGTTGAAAGTGATCATGGATTACCCTTTTTTAGTATTTATTAATTTGGTTCTTTAAAAAACAGGACAAATTGAAATAGTCTTTCCTATTTATCAATTTTTTGGTTTATCAGTTTTTGGGTTCACAAGCGCCTTGCAAAAGCCTGCCGGGCATTTCTTTTCTCTAATATGAGCCTCATACTCTTTTCGAAAATAAAAAATAGTCGCCAGCACTGGATTTGCAACTGACGTTCCCAGAGCGCATAGGCAAAATTTTTGAAGCATACTGCCCAATTCTTCCAGAAGTTCGATATCCCCTTCTTTACCTGTCCCCTCGCAGATTCCAGTCAATATTGTCAGCATCTGTTTGATCCCTTCCCGGCAGGGATTGCATTGACCGCAGGATTCATCTTTGCTGAACTCTATGAAATAACGGGCAATATCAACCATGCAGACGCCTTCGTCCAGAACGACCATGCCCCCTGCCCCCATCATGGACCCGACATCGGTCAATTTTTGATAATCCACGGGCAAATCGAGCAATTTTTCGGGAATACACCCCCCGGAAGGGCCGCCGGTCTGAATCGCTTTAAACGCCTTATTTCCCGGGACGCCCTCTCCAATGTCAAAAACAATCTCTCTGAGAGAGATCCCCATGGGCACTTCCACCAGGCCAGAGTTGGTGACATTTCCCACAAGGCTGAAAAGCTTTGTGCCTTTGCTGTGCTCTGTACCCAAGCTGGTGTACCATTCGGCGCCTTTTAATAAAATTGCAGGAACATTGGCATAGGTCTCAACATTGTTCAAATTCGACGGACCATCCCTGAAACCCTTGTCAACCGTGTGGACGTATTTTGCCCTTGGTCTTCCCACCTTACCTTCCAGAGACGACATGAGCGCCGTGGATTCACCGCAAACGTAGGCCCCTGCTCCGGTGGATATCTTTATTTGGAAACTAAAATCAGACCCCCCGATATTGTCACCCAGCAATCCGTATTTCTCTGCCGCTTTAATAGCTGTTATCAAACGTTTTATTGACAGTGGATACTCATGGCGGACATAAATAAAGCCCTGGGACGATCCAATGGCCAATGCGGCAATCAACATACCTTCAAGAATACTATGGGGATCCCCTTCAATAATACTTCTATCCACATAGGCGCCCGGGTTCCCTTCATCCGCATTACAGATAACATATCGGTCGCTATCATGTTTTGCACAGCTTGCCCATTTGATGCCGGCTGGAAAGCCTCCCCCGCCACGACCTCTCAGCGCCGACATTTTAATGATATCAATGATTTGTTTGGGCTCCAGGTCATTTAACGCGTGAAAAAAAGCGAAATATCCGCGTCTGGCGATGTACTCTTCAATACTGTCAGGATCGATATAGCCACAATTACGGGTGACAATTTTAACCTGTCTATCGTAAAATGGAATGTTTTCAAAAACAGGAATCCCTTTTAACAGCGGCACGTTCGCCAAAGGGTTGTCGATATCGTCCTCCAATATTGAATGCGGCTCGCGCATCTGTCCCACGATCCACTTTTTATTGAAAGTCCCATCCCGATAATCTTGAATGGCATCCAGAATCTTATCTTCGGTAATATACTTGTAAACAACCCGCGGTTTACCATTTTCGAATATTTCAACCAGCGGTTCAACTTCACAGAAACCGATACAGCCGGTTTTGTTAATGCTGATACCATTGTCTCCGGAAAACGCTTCGCTGGCTTTTTGAAATGAAGCTTGAGCGCCATTTGCAATGCCGCACATTGCCATCCCGATATTCACTTTGGTCACATCAGGGGTGTACAATGTCTTGGCATATTCCTGCCGTATATATTTAAGATCTTTTTCAGATTGAATTTTCATGGTTTTCGCCTCGATACGGTTTTACTCATATTGGTCTAATATTTTTTCTATCCGGTCAGACGATAAGCGACCATACATATCATCATTAATTTTAGCCATCGGCCCAAGACTGCACCCCCCGATACAACGTACCGTTTCAAAGGTAAAACGGTTGTCTGCCGTTGTCTCGCCATCGGAAATATTCAGATCGTTCTCAACCTTCTCAAAAACCCGTTGCCCACCCCTCACATGGCATGCCGTCCCCCGGCATATGGATATAATATTTCGGCCTCTCGGCTTAAGCTTAAAGGTTGCGTAAAATGTGGCCACACCATATATTTGACTGATCGGAACACCGATTTTTTCTGAAAGATAGTTCAGGGCACCTTCGGAAAGATAATTATAGCGCTGCTGAATCGCCTGAAGGATCATGATCAGGTTTTCTTTGTCGCTGCCAAATTCTTTCTCAATGATGTCATCCAGTTCCACGTAATCGATTTCTTCCTGGCCACTCTGTTCCGAAGTCGCATCGTCCATCTGAAAGCCTCCTCTAAAATTATCGCACGAACCATTAAAAATATAAAAAAAACAACCTATTGGAGGACAACCTGTTGAACAACAGGGCAATTCTCCACACACGCACCGCATCCGGTACAGCGATCCTCGATAATGGTCCGAGCCCTTTTTTTGATTTTAACTTTAAAATTCCCCGGAGCGCCTTCCACAGATTCAAGATCCGAATACGTAATGAGTTCGATGTTTAAGTGCCGGCCGACCTCGACCAGTTTAGGTGAGATAATTCACATGGCACAGTCATTGGTAGGGAATGTCTTGTCCAGCTGGGACATTATTCCGCCAATGGAAGGGGATTTTTCAAGAAGATAAACATAATACCCTGAATTGGCCAAATCCAGAGCAGATTGCATGCCGGCAATACCGCCGCCGACAACCAGTACCGACCCAATAACATCCTTTAACATTGTCTTTTCTCCTCAAATACGCAGGGTCAAACAGAATCGATCAGATTTATCCGTCTAGCAGATTGATCCATCTAATTGACCACGCAATGTTATTAGAACATCCTGCCGCAGCTGTCGCCCCTGAAATACGGAGATATGATTTCACCGAAATATCGGGGGGAAATAAAGCAAGCAATTTTAGTACATGGTCAAATTTCTCTTGTCAATAAAATTCAAACTTTTTACGATGGCAACCGGTCTTATTTTTTCACGCCGGGCCGCCCAAAAGGGGGGTCATTTTATTTTAATTGCACCGTAAGATTAATCCCTTATTGACCTCCTGATACGTTTATGATAAAAAAATTTTTTTGTCATAAACGTGGATCATTACTAAAAAAACGAACCTCATGATGAAGTCGCAAAGGTAAAATGGGTTTATTAGGATTCAAAAATTTTCCAGGCAAAGGGAGCTTTCCCCATGGTATTCATCCACCTGATCATAAAACGCTTTCAGCCGGTTCAGCCATAGAGGTCATCCCGCCGCCGGCCAAGGTCGTTCTGCCGCTTCTCCAGAACATTGGCGCGCCCTGTGAACCCGTTGTCAAACCCAAGCAGGAGGTCGCCTTTGGAGAGCTCATCGGCATTGGAAAGGCATTTGTATCTGCATCCCTGCACGCACCGATTTCAGGAAAAATTCAAAAAATAGGGGTTACCACTCTCCCCAATGGAAGACACTTACCGGCTATCTTTATAAAAGCGGATGAAAATCAGATGTCAGGCCAGGCCCTGTGGGATGAGGTGCTCGGGGGAGACTGGCCAAAGGACTGTCCCGGTGCCCACAATCCGGAAACCATTTCAAAAGCCATCAATGATGCAGGTGTCGTGGGACTCGGCGGTGCTGCATTCCCGACCCATGTCAAAATAATGCCTGATGATAAGAAAATCATCAACACCCTCATGATTAACGGGTGTGAGTGCGAGCCCTACCTGACACCTGATTACAGACTGATGGTTGAAGCCCCGGGTGCGATCGTTACGGGCGCCCTGCTGGCAGGCCGGACTGTCGCAGCCAAAGAAATTGTCGTCTGCGTAGAAGACAACAAACCAGAAGCGATCGAGAAGCTCAGGGAGGCCGCCAGAGATACTGTCATAAAAATCGCTGTATTAAAGACCAAGTATCCCCAGGGAAGTGAAAAACAGCTCATCAAAGCGGTTTTGAATCTGGAAGTTCCCCTGGGTGGTTTGCCGGGCGATGTGGGCGTGGCCATGAGCAATGTCGGCACCATCGCAGCCGTGGCCCGCGGGGTGATAAAAGGAAAACCATTAACGCACAGGGTCATCAGTGTAACCGGGGCCGGTGTCGTAAATCCAAAAAACATCCTCACACCCATCGGAATCAGCCTGGGAGAAGTGATTGAATTCTGCGGCGGCCTGACCCGGGATGCCGCCCGAATGATTGCAGGCGGTCCCATGATGGGATTTGCTTTTTCAGACCTCAACACGCCGGTCACCAAGGGCACGAGCGGTGTGACGGTATTAACCCATGAAGATGTGCGCAAAGACGAAGAGACCTCATGCGTCCGGTGCGGGCGGTGCGTGGATGCCTGCCCGATGAAACTGGTGCCCACACGGCTGGCGATGGCGGCGAGGTACGAAAAGGTTTCCCTGGCGGAGACATACAATATCATGGCTTGTTTCGAATGCGGGTGCTGTACATACGTGTGTCCGGCCAATATTAAACTGGTACAGCTGATTCGAATCGGCAAAGCGCAAATTGCAGCGAGCCGGAAAAAATAATGATAAACCCTATGACAAAAAAACCAAATAAAAATAAAGTGGAACAAGGCACCAACGAGGAAGCCCCGGCTATCCATGTGGCCCCTTCACCTCATATTTCAGATTCAGTCTTCACGACCAGAAAAATGATGGTTGATGTCCTGATTGCCCTCCTGCCGCTGGTCTTCATGTCAATTTATATATTCGAATTTTATGCTGTCAAGCAGCTGGTCATCTGCCTGGCGAGTTGTCTGGGGGCAGAGGCCCTTTTTGTAAAAATACGACATAAATCTTTTACCCTGACAGACTTTTCCGCCGTTGTGACCGCCATCATCCTGGCCCTTTCTCTGCCGGGAACAGCCCCCTGGTATGTGGGTGTTATTGCCTCTGTCGTGGCCATCAGCATCGGGAAAATTATTTTTGGCGGACTGGGCATGAATATTTTTAACCCTGCCATGGTCGGACGGGCCTTTGTCATGATTTCATTTGCCAGCGTCATGGGAGCTGCTGCATATACGGATGCAGGTGCCGTGGTGGATGCCATCACCCAGGCGACACCGATGGATGCTTTTAAACAGACCGGCGTAACAGGTTCCATTTCCCACCTTTTCTGGGGATTAACAAATGGATCTCTCGGGGAGACCAGTGCCATTGCCGCCCTTATAGGAGGCCTGTATCTCTGTATCCGCAGGACAGCTTCATGGGAAATTCCCGCCGGCATCTTCACTGCAGTCTTTTTGATAGCCGGAGCTGCAGATGTTTCCGGTGCCTTTTCCGGGCATCTTGTCCTGCACCATCTTTTTGGAGGGGCGCTCCTGTTCGGTGCATTTTTTATCGCCACGGATCCGGTAACGAGCCCATTAACATCAAAAGGAAAATTTATTTTCGGTATCGGGACAGGCCTTTTTATCATGCTTTTCAGATTGTTCAGCGGATACCCTGAAGGGGTCATGTTTGCCGTACTTCTAATGAATGCGGTAACGCCTTTGATTAACAGGTGGACCATCCCGCGGCCGCTGGGTGAAGTGTGATGACCCGGGAATTCGGTCAGGATCTAAAATAGATTTTTTTTAGAAGGACCCATAAAATGGTAACAAATGAATCAATCATTCCACCTGAACCCGGTGGATACCAAAATAACTATCTGATTCAGGCATGGCTTGTCCTCTTGCTGGCGATGGTATTTGGCATTTCCCTGGCAGGTGTTCAGCAGAAACTTGGCCCCATGATTGAAGCCAATAAGGTTAATGAAACCCTGGAAAAGGTGCCGGAGGTCATTCTCGGGGTTAAAAACGCGGAACGCCTGGCAAAAAAGGGAGAAGCACTGATCATCACCCCTCGACCCATTAAAATCGAAACCGCCGGGCAAAAAAAAGTTTACCCTGTTTTTGAAGCCAGGTATTCAGACCTCAGCCTTGCCGGCTGGGTGACCAAGGCATCCGGCCGGGGATATGCGGATAAGATCGAACTCTTATTGGGTTTTAATCCGGATGCAACACATCTCACCGGCCTCTTTATCCTTGAACAGAAAGAAACACCCGGCCTGGGAAATAAAATTATTGAGAAAAAATGGCGGGATCAGTTTGTAAAAAAATCCACGGATCGCAGGCTCAGGGTGGTAAAGGGAGGCGCAAAAACACCGAATGACATCGATGCAATCACCGGTGCGACCATTTCGTCCAGGAGTGTTGTTGCCATCATCAATAAATCCGCTGCTGAACTGAGGGAACGACTCGCATTGCTGGCAGTGACGGACAAAAAGGACAAGTAAAATATGGCTGACCAACCCACCGCAACAGAAAGATTTATTCAGGGCATTCTGCCGGAAAATCCGGTATACCGCCAATTGCTGGGTCTCTGTCCGACCCTTGCAGTGACCAATGGTATGAAACCGGCTTTAACCATGGCTGCTGCTGTTGCATTTGTTCTCATTTGTGCAAACATTGTCACCAGCCTGATCCGAAACCTGCTAAAACCGCACCTGCGTATTGTCATCTTTACACTGACGATTGCGACTTTCGTCACCATCGCAGATCGATTTCTGGCGGCCTATCTGTACCAGATGAGCAAGACCCTTGGGCCCTATATTCCGCTGATTATTGTCAACTGCCTGATCATCTGCCGGTGCGAAGTCTGCGCGTCAAAACAGTCTGTATTCACTGCAGCATCCGACGGTGTCGGACAGGCACTGGGGTTCGGACTGGCCCTTTTAAGTATTGCCGCTGTTCGCGAGATACTGGGAACGGGTATGTTTTTCGGCTATCGTGTACTGCCGTCAGTCTGGCCCGACTGGGTGATCATGATGCTTCCACCGGGCGCTTTTCTGACACTGGGCCTGCTTCTTGGCGCTGTGAACTGGATCGAAATCCGCCGGTCCAGGCAATCCGGCGGTTCATGAACAGGACAGTCATGACGGTTGGCCCTGACAGGCCCGGCACATATGCATTTAAGTCCGGATAATCCGGATTGAGGATTGGGGACACACAAATATGGATTATATTATTGACATCATCATGATCGCCATCAGTGCAGCACTCATCAACAATTTTGTGCTGTACTATTTTGTCGGCATCTGCCCCTTTATCGGTGTATCCCGAAAAGTGGACATGGCCTTTGGCATGGGCCTGGCCGTGACATTTGTCATCTGTATTGCCGCTTTTTTAAGCTGGACCGTTACGACCCTGATCCTGGTACCCGGAGCCCCTTTATCGTCCTATATTGCCGGATTTTTTCTTTCACCGGAAAAGGCGGCTCAGGTGGACCTGAGCGTGCTGAGCTACATCGTCTATATTTTTGCCATCTCCTCATCCGTGCAGTTTGTTGAAATGTATGTCCGGAAATTCTTCCCGGCCCTTTATAAGTCATTCGGGGTGTTCCTGCCTCTGATTACAACCAATTGCGCTATTTTGTTTGCATGCCTGACCATCATGAGCCACATCGCCGGAGTGGATAACCCGGCAGACAGATGGGATCTGGGCCAGGCACTCGTTTTAGCATTTTTTGGCGGTGTCGGTTTTACCATTGCCATTGTCATCATGGCCGGTATCCGTGAGGAACTTGAATTGTGTGACATTCCCAAACCCCTTGAAGGAGCGGCCATCACTCTGATCGTGGGGGGTATTCTGGCGCTCGGATTTATGGGGTTTACCGGTGTGGATTCAGGTTTGCGAAAAGCCCTCACACCCGATCAACCCCTGGAAGCAGCTATTTATAACCAGACGGAAAATGCAATTTTGATTGCGGACAGCAGGGGAAGGCCTCCTTTACCTGATGGGGAGGGATTGGCCGGTTCCATCTCTAAATGGGCACCCGGTCATAAATCATTATCAACTGAAGGGACAGGTGACCTGAACGCTCATCTGGAAATGGCAATAAAATGACGTGGCTTACACTGGGGCTTGCCGCCGGGACAATGTTTGGAATGGCAATGATCATGTCATATATCCTGGGGTGGGCCAATAAAAAATTTTACGTTGAAATTGATTCGCGCGTGGAGGCAATCCTGGAAGCACTGCCAGGAGCCAACTGTGGTGGATGCGGTTATGTGGGCTGTAGCGAATATGCTGTTTCAGTGGTTGCGGACAATGCCCCGGCCAATAAGTGCCCGGTGGGTGGAGAAAGCTGCGCTGAAGCGGTTGCAGCCATTATGGGCGTGGAAATCGGTGCGTCACTTCCCTTCAGACCTATTGTCCACTGTGGTGCCCGGCTTGAGGACCGTCTGGGACGCACCGAATACCGTGGTGAACAAAAATGTTCCGCCGCCAACCTCGTCGCCGGCGTGCAGGGATGCACCTTCGGGTGTCTGGGATTTGGTGACTGCACCCGTTCCTGTGATTATGACGCCATTCATATCGTCCAGGGGCTGGCCACTGTAGATTACGATAAATGCATCGGCTGCGGTGCCTGTGCAAAGGCGTGCCCCAGAAACATTATTACCATCACCCCTTTCAGGGCGAAGAGGATCCTTGCCGTCACCTGCTCGAACAAAGACAAGGGAAAAGACGTCATGGCGGTCTGCAACGCCGGCTGTATCGGATGCAAGGCGTGTTCCCGGGTGTCCGACATCATTACCATTCAGGACAACCTCTCGACCATCAACTATGATGAGTACACAGCAGAATGTACGGTGGGCCTGCTGAAGGCTTGTGAAAAATGCCCCAGGGACCGACTTGTCTTTATCGGGAAGCCCCCGGACGGGGATAGTGAAGAAGCCTCAGACATGGAACCACCGGACATTGTTACACCGGATTTTAAAACAACTGTGGATGATACGGAATGGCGCGGATAGCCATGAGACGGAACATGTTATTTTGCATGGCATTGTATAAGGAAAATAATGGATGCCGGAAAAAAGCAAAAAGAATAAATTGAATGGAAAAGAATTCAACTTCTGGCAGGACCACTCACTGACTTTTCTTGAGATGGCATTCCGTGCAGACAGGCGTGGACGCATTGAAAATCCGGATGCCTGCGGCAAGCGAAAAGGCGTGTGCGGCGATACCATCGAATTTTTTCTGTCGACCCGTGATGGGATCATTCAGTCGATCATGTTTGATGTTGACGGGTGTATGAACACAAATGCCTGTGCCAATACCCTCGTGCATCTTGCTGAAGGGAAAGATATAGAAGACGCTTGGGAAATAACTGCAGAAGATATTGTCAGCTATCTGGAAACCCTTCCTTCCCACGACACGCATTGTGCGGAACTGGCCGTGGGCGCATTCTACCGGGCACTGACCAATTATCAGGAACTCAAGCGGGCTCCGTGGAAAAAACCCTACCAATAGAAAAGAAGTGGATTTAAAAAATCAAGCGGCTTTTAGAAATGCTCTTTCGGTGGCATCCCTGATTTCATCTGGCGTAAAGGGCTTGGGCAGATAATCGATTGCCCCGATCCTGGCAGCTTCCACAGCGGTCTCGATACTGGCGTACCCGGTGATAATAATCACCATGGCCTCCGGCTGCTGGTTGCGGATTGCCTGGAGCAGTTCCAGACCTTTCACCCCGGGGATTCGAAGATCCAGGAGCACCAGCTTATAGGGGTGATTTCCGATCCGTTCCAAAGCTTCTTCTTTGGTCACTGCCTGATCAACCTGAAATCCCTTTTTGTTCAATATCTTCCGGATATTGTTATTGACCGCCACCTCGTCATCAATGACCAGAATATTTTTGAAAACCGATTCTTCGGGGTATTGATATACAACCGCGTCCTTCCCTTTTTCATCTTCCTCCGCCAGCATTTTGTTGACCTTCTCTTTTAACACTTCATAAGGTATCTGGGCCATTTCCCCACGGCCGAGATAATCAACATATTCAGGACCTGTAACAGCAACCACCTCTTCGGTGTTAAACGGCATATCGATACCGATCAGCTTCCGGGCATCAAACCCGCCTGCTTTGGCAGCCCCTTTTTTCTTCCTGGCTTTTTTCTGGGGGCAGGCTTCGGTTTTGATGCCCGCCTTGCAGGTGTTGCCCAGCTTTTTAAAGATATCGCACACCATGTCGCCCGTTACGCAATAATTTTCAAGGGTATGGGGATCGGCGATCTCGACCTCGGGAAAATCCGACCGGGTCATTCTGTCTGCATAGTCTTCACCCGTGTATTTGGCCACCTCATCCCGGTCAAAGGGCATATCGACGTCAACCACGCCTTCAGGATGGGCAGTTGCAGCAGCAGCATTGGCTTTTAATTCTTCATAAGGAATAAATGCAAACCCGTCCCTGTCCATATACTGGACAAATTCAGGCCCGGTGACTGAAGACACTTCCTTATAATCAAACGGCATATCGATGCCGATCAGCTTCCGGGCATCAAACCCGCCTGCCTTGGCAGCCCCTTTTTTCTTCCTGGCTTTTTTCTGGGGGCAGGCTTCGGTTTTGATGCCCGCCTTGCAGGTGTTGCTCAGCTTTTTAAAGATATCGCACACCATGTCGCCCGTTACGCAATAATTCTCAAGGGTATGGGGATCGGCGATCTCGACCTCGGGAAGATCCGACCGGGTCATTCTGTCTGCATAGTCTTCACCCGTGTATTTGGCCACCTCGTCCCGGTCAAAGGGCATGTCAACATCGATAATGTCGATGGCTTCTTTTTCCGCTTCCGGTATTCGAGCCTCAGCCAGGTCACCGGATAATGCTTTCTCAACCGTTTCTCTCAATTCGTCCGGTGTGAATGGTTTGGGAATATAATCCAGGGCTCCCAGGCGAATGGCCTTCATCGCGGTGTCCGTGGATGCATAGGCCGTCATCATGACAGCCTTGGTTAAAGGCCATTCTTTTTTAACAAGCTTTAAGAGTTCAAGGCCGTTCATCCCGGGCATCACAATGTCTGAAATAAGGAGTGAAAACGATTCTTTGGCCATTTTTTCCATGGCTTCCTGCGCGCTTTGTGCCTGAATGACCTCAAAGTTGTTTTTTTTCAGAATTTTCCCCACATTCTGACAAATGCCCATTTCATCGTCAACAACCATTATCTTAGTCATGTTTTCCATTTTCCCCTCCTTGTCGTCTCGTTCCCGTCGGTCGGTTCATTTACGATCTAATGTTCTATTTCTATTCTACTTTGCAGGTAGTGTGCCAAAAACTTTAACGATTATATCTATCTGATTTTATTTATATTTTTTATGTGTATCAAATCAGCCCCACTTAAATAGTATATAAAACCCATACACTTTTTCGATACGATCACCTGCCGGATATTGACAGATCCATGGTCCCGGGAATGTCTCTTTAGTCTTTGTTTTTAGGGGGTTGCGGCAGGGGCTGCCTTTGAAACAGAAGAATGTATAAATTTATTATACAGTGTATAATCTGTACCAGATTATTTATAACAAGCTAAAATAATTATTCTTTTACAATTTAACAGCTTTGATCGTAATCGTAATCGACCAGACCCACACCCTATCAACAGGATTCTAAAAAGAATTTCGAACACCGCAAAAAGGATCGCGGCGAGACGCCGCTCCCACAGCCCCTCCAACCTCAAACAATTTGCCCTCCGACCTCAGGCCTTCTCCGGACGCCGGATGCCATACTTTTTCATGAGACTTTGAAAATTGGTGCGCTGCAATCCTGTTTCTCTGGACGCCTGGGTGACATTCCAGTTGTTTCGGGCAAGTGCATTTAAAATAAAATTCTTTTCAACCTTTTGGATGGCTTTCCGGCGAATTTCTTTCTTGATCTTCTTCAGTTCTTCGTTTGTTGCCGGTATATTTTCAATCATCTGTTCCAGGTCACCGGCCTCACCCAGCAACGGGAGCTCCTTTAGTGTCACCTCCTCTTTTTCACAAAGGATGACCGCCCTTTCAACGACGTTTTTGAGCTGCCGGACATTCCCGGGCCAGCTATACTCCGTCAGCCCGCTCACTGCCTGATCGTCAAAACCGCTGATCTGCTTCCCCATATTCTGGCTGAACTGTTTTAAAAAATAATACGCAATGGGAAGGATATCCATCTTCCGTTCTTTGAGGGGGGGCAGGTTTATGGGATAAACAAAAATTCGATAATAAAAATCTTCTCTCAGAAACCCCTCGGCAACCATGTCTTCAAGGTTCCTGTTTGTCGCAAAAATAAGTCTGACATCTACCTTTTGGATGTCCGTACCGCCCACAGGCAGGAATTCCCTTGCCTCCAGAAACCGCAGCAGCTTGCTCTGGACTTCAAGACCCACATTGCTGATTTCGTCAAGAAAAACAGTTCCCTGATGGGCCAGCTTGAAGATCCCGGGCTTGTCTTTATGCGCACCGGTAAATGCGCCTTTTGCATGGCCGAAAAGCTCACTCTCCAGCAGATTGCCGGACAGGGTGCCGCAATCCACGGCAAAAAAAACCTTGTCCTTTCGATTGCTGTTGGCATGCACGGCTCTGGCAATCAACTCCTTTCCTGTACCGCTCTCCCCATGAAGAAGCACTGTCGAATCCGTGGGTGCGACTTTCTGGACCATGCTGATTACTTTTTTAATCCTGGGGCTGGTGCCGATAAGTTGATGGGAGATGGATTTCGGGTGTTCTCTTTCATGCATTAATTGCTGATTTTGCCGCCTGAGTTCATTCTGGGAGAGTGCCTGCGCGACAACAGCACGAAATTCCTGGGGCGTAAATGGTTTTGGGAGGTAGTCAAACGCCCCCATTTTCATGACCTCAACCGCCGAAGAAACTGTTGCAAAACCGGTCATGACAACAACAATGGTTTCCGTATCCTGCTCTTTAACCCTGCGCAGCACCTCCATACCCCCCAGACGGCTCATTTTTAAGTCTGTGACAACCACGGCAAACGCCTTTTTTTCCATCATTTTCAAGGCATCATAGCCGTTGAGCGCATATTCAGCCTCACAGGTCATGCCGGATAATATCTTGATGCAGTTCCTGCAGATCGGCAGTTCATCATCAATAATCAGAATGCGGGGAATAGGATCAGGCGTCATCATCCTCTCCGGTGTCAAGGGGCAGCCATATAAAAAATGATGTCCCTTCTCCAATCCTGCTTTTTACATGAATTGTGCCACCATGCTGTTCGACGATGCCATGGGTGATGGCCAGGCCAAGGCCTGTTCCATCCTCCCGGGTGGTAAAAAAGGGCTCAAAAATTTTGTCTTGATTTTCAGGGGAAATGCCTGCCCCTGTGTCTCTCACAGACACCTCAATTTTATTTTTATCTGTTAGATGTCTTGTGCTCAGCCTCACTTCGCCACCCGCCGGGGTGGCCTCTATGGCATTCAGTGTCAGGTTGATAACAGCCTGCTGAATCTGATCCTTGTCTATATTCACATGCGGGAGATTCTCAGAGAGATTTGCTTCCACTGTGACGTCGTTGAACGCCGCCTGCTTCCGGGTCAGCACAAAACTCTCCATCACCACATGATTAAGATTGCTCGGCACCTTGGCAGGTCTGGTCTGGCGTGAAAAATCGAGAAGACTTTTGACAATTTTTCGGCAGCGCAGGGCTTCATTTGAAATGGTCTTCAGCTCCTGATACATGGAAGAATCTGCCTCGATATCCTCCTGAAGCAGCATGGAAGAGGTCAAAATGGTGGTCAGGGGATTATTGATTTCATGCGCCACCCCGGCTGAAAGGCGCCCGATAGAAACCATTTTTTCCTGCTGCATCATGGACGTTTGAATCTGAATATCCTTTGTAATATCTTTCGAGACCTCGATGACGCCTTCCACCTTATCATTTTCCATGAGCGGGTAACAGGAAATGGAAAAATGCAGCTTGTTTTTATCTTTGTCCAGGTGTATGTGCGTGGCTTGAGAAGGTTTTTGCGTTTGAAGAACCTGATTCAGCGGACAGGGATGCATCTCTCCTGAGCAGGGCTTGGATTGATGATGGGTAATCTCGTAACAGAATCGCCCGATGACATCTTCTTGTTTCAGGCCCATTTTTTTCAAAAGGGGTTCATTCACATCCAGAATCCTGTAGTCTGATGCAATCACCATGACATCTTCCTGGATCATGTCGTTAATCATCACATCATACATTGTCTGTTTTTTCTGAAGCCTCTGACGCGTTTCCTCCTGAAGGCTGGAAACACCTGAAATCTCCCAGAAAAGAAGGGCTGTTGTATGGGCGATGGCCCTGACATTTTTTCCCTTCTTGGTCAGAATATCATTATAGATATTCAAATCTCCGGTCAACTCCACAATAAGATCGATGTCATCCCGGGCAAAAAAATCATCGTAGTCCTTGGTCACAAACAGATTCATATCTCTGGCCCGGGCCAACCCCGGGGCGTCGTCTTTAATGTCAGCGACCGCCACGACGGTGGGAAATACAATCTGGAATTTATGTTTTTCAATTAAGTCCATCAGGTATATGCAGCGCGTCCCTGCACCCACAACAGCAATTCTCATGTTGAATCTCCTATTTTACTGCGTCTTAGGTGTGGTTTCCGATTTCTCGATACCCTAACGGTTTATCTTTCTGCAAAGTATAAAACACTTCCCTGTTTAACACTTCATCTCTAAGTTTGCCATTGAAACTTTCATTATATCCATTTTCCCAGGGACTACCCGGCTCAATAAAAAGCGTCTGGATACCGACCGCCTTTAGCCAATCACGCAATTGGTCTGCTTAGAAACTTCCACCTGGCGGCTAATCTGTCCCACGGTCATTCCCTGCGACAAAGCCACCTCGGCCTCACGCAGTTTGGTGATGATTTGTTCGGGTGTAAATCGTTTTCGACTCATCCTGGCCTCCTTTTTCAATACCAGACTATATCACAACTCTCTTTTATAATCTGGATCAATTTTAGGGGGTCAGGTCACCAGAATATCGGCCACCTGTGCATTGCCAAACATCTTCTTCTGTATAGCCAGGCTTTAATATCTCAAAAATGGCCTGTTGACTTAGCTGACCCTATTGTTTAGCATAAACCCCTTTGGAAAGACCCATCACTATGAATAGTGCCTGGCCTGTTATCCCATGGATAGGGAAGCATTAAAAAAAGTGACTGTCGCCAATGAG
>JAUXCK010000306.1 GCA_030618925.1 Desulfobacteraceae bacterium | reverse complement strand
CAACTCCTTGGCTCACAGAACGACATGGCTACGATCCGACTTTTTCTCTTAAGGACTGTATCTCAACCCAGGCAGGGGTAAGACCGGTACTCAGTGAGGGAAAACTGGAGCCGTCAAAAGAATCCCGGGAAGATGTCATCTGGAGTGACAAAGGGCTTGTGACAGTTACCGGTGGAAAGCTGACGACTTTCCGGAAAATGGCACTGGATACCTTGAAGGCGGCCAAACCGTTTTTATCTTTAGACCTGAAACCCGATAACCGGTCACCCGTTTTCATGAAAGTTCGACCTGAATTGCCGGCTGACATTGATCTTTCTCCGGCTCAATGGCGGCGACTGCATGGTCGATACGGTGCGGCGGCAAACGAATTGATTGCCATGTGCGGACCAGAGGACTTAACATTGATTCCAGGGACATTGTCCCTTTGGGCTGAACTCCCTTATGCGGCCAGGTATGAACAGGTAAAACATCTTTCCGATCTACTTCTCAGGCGTGTACGGATCGGACTGGTGATGCCCCGGGGCGGGAGAATGTATCTTGACCGGATTCAGGAGCTGTGCAGCTCCGTATTGCCATGGGATAGGGCACGCTGGGAGGAAGAAAAGAGAGCTTATGTCGAGCTGTTGCAGCATGCCCACTCGGTACCCGACATGGGATAGGTGTGTCAGGAGAACACATCTACAAAAGGGTTGTTAAACGGTTTTTTCCTATGGGTTTCCCGGTTCTGTTTTTCTTTTTTTCCTGCAGGTTTAGTGCTGTGATTCGATATCGGCTGTTTGCCGGGCCGGTCATGGGCAGCAGCCGGTTTTTCACCCGTTTTCATGGAAAGTGAAATCCTTTTGCGTTCTAAATCGACATCAAGAACGGTCACATTCACTTTTTGGTGAACTTTGACCACTTTTGCAGGGTCTTTAACAAACCGGTCCGCCAGCTGACTGATATGAACCAGTCCATCCTGGTGAACGCCTATATCCACGAAAGCCCCAAAAGCCGTGATATTGGTGACAATTCCCGGCAGTTTCATCTCCGGTTTTACATCCTCTATCTTTTGGATGTCACCGGCAAAAGAAAATTCTTCAAAGTCTTCCCTCGGGTCCCGGCCCGGTTTCGTCAGTTCGGCCAGGATATCGTTCAAGGTTGGGAGACCGACAGAATCCGTGACATAATCAGACACATTGATCATATTTTTCAGGTCTGATATCTTTATGAGATCCAAAATCGAACACTTCAGATCCTCGGCCATTTGACATACAATGGGGTAACTTTCCGGGTGAACGGCACTTGCATCTAGGGCGTTTTCTCCTGCCTCAATTCTTAAAAATCCCGCTGACTGCTCAAAGGCCTTAGGGCCTAATCTGGGGACAGATGTTAATTGTTTTCGGGTGGTAAACGGGCCGTTTTGATCGCGAAAGGCAACAATATTTTTGGCAAGCCCGGGCCCGAGCCCGGATACATACGTGAGAAGCTCAACACTGGCTCTGTTGACATCGACGCCGACACTGTTCACACAACTCATGACCACATCGTCAAGGGATTGTTTTAACGCATTCTGATCCACATCATGCTGGTACTGGCCGACCCCAATAGATTTTGGTTCGATTTTCACCAGCTCGGAAAGAGGGTCCATCAACCGGCGGCCGATGGATACCGCTCCGCGAACAGTTATATCATGGTTTGGGAATTCCGCCCTCGCCACATCTGAGGCTGAATAAATCGAGGCGCCACTTTCATTCACCATGATCACCTGGATTTTTTTTGAAAAGGGCAGGGCCCTGATAAATGCTTCGGTTTCCCTTCCAGCTGTGCCATTCCCGACAGCGATCGCTTCCATGTGGAATGTTTCGCAAAGTCTTTCAAGGGTATCGGCGGCTTCACGCTTTTTTTTGTCGGACATATGGGGAAATATGACGTCATGATGAAGCAGCTTTCCCTGCCGGTCCAGACAGACGACTTTGCATCCGGTTCGAAAACCAGGGTCAATGCCCATCACCCGTTTGGATCCCAGTGGCGGCGACATTAGGACCTGACGGAGGTTATCGGCAAACACCCTGATGGCCTGAAGATCCGCCCGCTCTTTTGTTGCCAGTCTCATTTCTGTTTCCATGCTGCGGGATAAAAGCCTTTTATAACAATCTTGAGCAGCTATCCGGACCTGATTCGAGTCCTCACCGTTACCTGTCACAAAAAGATTCTCCAGAATGGCGATGGCCTCCTCGAACACTGGAGAAATAGTCATATTTAAAATATTTTCGGCCTCTCCGCGACGCATGGCAAGGATACGATGTGAAGGGGCTGATGCAACAGGTTCCTCCAGGTCAAAATAATCCCTGTATTTAGCGCCAGCCTCCTCCATTTCTGGAACAACCTTAGTGACAATTTTTCCTTTCCTGCTGAATAAATGCCTCAGGCGGGTTCGGGCCTGTTCATCTTCATTGGCTTTTTCAGCAATAATATCTCTGGCCCCTGAAAGTGCGTCTTCAATGGATGCGACACCTTTTTCAGGATCCACAAAGGCCTCAGCCAGGGCTTGCGGATCATTTGCCTTTTGTTCAAAAATCAACTCGGATAAAGGCTCAAGTCCCTTTTCCCTTGCAATTATTGCCCGTGTTCGGCGCTTTGGCCGGTAGGGAAGATAGATATCCTCAAGAACCGCCAGTGTTTCAGCGCCCATGACTTTTTCTTTAAGACCCTCTGTGAGGTGGCCATGCTGTTCGAGGGATTTTAAAATGGTCCCCCTTCGGGCATCGATTTCTTCGAGCTGGGACAGACGGTCCCTGATGCTGGAAATCATCACTTCATCCAGGCTGCCGGTGACCTCTTTCCGGTAACGTGCAATAAAGGGGATCGTGGCATCCTCTTTGAGCAGACTGGAAACAGCCTTTACCTGTTCAATTTTAATTTTATGTTCATCCGCTATTCGGGAGATATGAGACATATTCATTTTTCAACTACCCCTTGACAAACCTGGCCCGAACATGCGGGAACCCAACAGGTTTAAATTAAAGGACGAACCCTGAGGCTCTTGTGAAGAGCAATCCCCTTTTAACCGTTATTTGCGCAGAATAGAGCTGTCGGGAGAGCGGCCGTTCCAGCTCTGGAGATGACGATATCGTATGCATTATTCATGGTAAAGACCTTCAAGTCCCCTGTGAACCATCAGTTAGGCCCGGCATTTTCATTTTGGCTTTACGCTTTGTACGCGCCGATATTTGCCAGAGCCACACTTCCCGGGCTGACAGTGGTCGGGTCGGACATGATATTAATGCATGCAGTTTTACCAGATGCAAAGGCTTCTTCCAGGGCCGGGCGTATATCTTCAGGTTTATCCACATAAAATCCCTTGCCCCCCAAATCTTCTACAAGTTTATGATAATTCACTTTCCCAATATAGGTTCCGTCTTTAATGGCATGCCCGATTCTAATTTCCTGGCTGTGCCGGATCATGCCCCATCCGAGATCATTTGAAATTACTGCGACGATTGGCAGATTTTTTCGAATGGCGTTTTCAAATTCCATAAAATTAAATCCGATGGACCCGTCACCCGTAATCAGGCAGACGCGTTTGTCCGGATATAAAAGTTTAGCCGCATTTGCATACGGCAGACCGACGGCTAAAGAACCGAACAGGCCATAATCAAGGTAGTGGCCCGATTTTCGAATGGTTCGGGTCATTCCCATCCAGGTCGTTGTATCACCGCCGTCTGCAACAACGATATCATCTTCCCGGTTCATAAATTCATTGATCTCGTGTGTGATTCGCATGGGATGGATAGGGACCGCGTCACTTGTTAAATTCGATTTTACCGCCTCTTTTCCTTTATGATGTTCTTCATGCAAGCTCTTCACCCAGGGCTCAAATTTTTTCATCAGGGTACGGCTGAGGTCTTTTTCATCGATAATTTTGTTGCATGCCGTTAAAAGGGCTTTAATATCACTGAATACAGGCAGATCGATCTTTCGATTTCTGCCAATCTCCTCAGGATTGATATCAACCTGAATTATTTTTGCCATGGGGTTGAAGATATTTCCGAATATATAATAGAGGCTCAGCCTGCTGCCAAGCATGATGACCAGGTCTGTGGTCATATTAGCGAACATGGCTGCCCCGGGCCTTATGCCAAGAGATGACTCAAAACAAAGCGGATGTGTGTCCGGAATGACACCCCGACCGGACATCATTGTAAAGGCGGGTGCACCGGTCTTATCGATAAACTCCGTGAGCGCATTTTCGCAGCCTGAAAACCAGGCACCGCTGCCCGCTCTCTGAAAAAAATGTGTCGATCCTTAGTTTTGATCATGCTAAGTCGGAGGCCAAGCGGTCTTAGGAAGACAAAT
>JAUXCK010000344.1 GCA_030618925.1 Desulfobacteraceae bacterium | reverse complement strand
TGGGCTTATTGTCTTATGCCAAACCATATTCATTTAATTGCCGTACCTGAAACAAAGGATGCTTTAAAATTTGCGATTGGCGAAGCGCACAGACGATACACAAGACAGATCAACTTTCGTGAAGGATGGCGTGGACACCTGTGGCAGGGAAGGTTTTCATCTTTCATAATGGAAGAGACGTATCTTTTAACCTGTACGAGATATGTGGAATTAAATCCTGTCCGAGCAGGATTGGTAGAAAAACCCGAAGACTGGCGTTGGAGTAGTGCCAAAGCACACATAAAACGCAGAGATGACAGTCTTGTAAAAACAAAGCCATTGCTGGAGATGGTCAATAAACCCTGGAAAAAGTTTTTGGCCTCGGATGTGCAAGCGTCAGGAATAAAAATATTTAGAAAACACGAACGAACTGGACGGCCCTTAGGCGAGGATTCCTTTATTGAAAAAATGGAACTCCTGTTGGATCGAAAACTTAAACCTCAAAAGCCCGGCCCTAAAAAAAAATTAAGTAAGGTGTCCCCGAATTATTTTCCCCTTTTATTCAGACAGAAAATCCCATGAAATGTAACCTCTGGGTGACAATCAGTGTCTATTAATAGTTTCAGTGATGGCGTCACGCAATCAAACAAAACGACTAAGGTTCTTTCAGGATAAGGGACTCAAGGCTGACCCCGAAAGCATTGACAGGGTCGAGTCCATTGAAATATGTGAGGACTGTCCGATGCCATTATTTCAAACAATATATAACAGGAGATCAAAATGGACTGGAAACGCACATACAAGGAAAAAATTGTGACTGCCGAAGAAGCAGTATCGATCGTGAAGTCAGGGATCAGGATATCAGGGCACTCGTTTTTATAATGACTTTCTTACAGGGTCTTGATAAAGAAGATGGCACTTACGATCGGACCCTCGGTATTTACATCTAAAGGAGGAAGCCATGTCATCCAGAAAAACTGTCGGCCTTGTCCTGGGCAGCGGATCATCGCGCGGATGGGCCCATATCGGGGTCATTGAAGCCCTTGAAGAAGAAAATATACCCATCGATTACATTGCCGGGTGCAGTGTGGGGTCCTATATAGGTGCTATCTATGCCAGCGGAAATCTCAATAGTTTAAAGGATTTTGTTCTCAAGATGGACGGCAAAAAGGTCTTTTCTTATTTTGATGTTGTTTTTCCGCGGTCCGGTTTTCTAAACGGGACCAAAAAAGTAACCGAGCTTTTTTCAATGCACACCGACGTTAAAGATTTCTCCCAACTGAACATCCCTCTGATGATGGTGGCCACGGATCTGGCAAACGGCGACAAAGTTGTGCTGAGTTCCGGAGATTTATTGATTGCCCTTAGGGCGACCATGTCGATGCCGGGCCTTTTTGCACCGGCGAGTGTCAAGGGCCGATGGCTGGTGGACGGCGGCCTGGTGGACCCTGTACCCGTGGGCATTGTCAGGGTGATGGGACCCGATGTGGTAATCGCCGTGGATTTGAACAACGGGCTTGTCTCACGCAAAGATATGAAAAAAAATCAAAAAAAACCACCTGGCACCGATAAAAAAAACATCGCCCCGCATGGATATCAAAATGAGCTGTTGAAGAAATTGGCGGATTATTATGAAAACGCCGGACTAAACCTTAAAAATAAAATCAATGAATTGCTCCGAAAAGAGTCATCCGTACCGGATATCATGGAGACGATAACCGCCTCCATCGGTATCATGCAGGAGCGGATTACCCGCATCAACCTTGCGGTGGAACCGCCGGACATATTGATACAGCCGCGTCTGGGAGAGTTGAAAATGATGGATTTTGACCATGTCGAGGAGGCCATTGAAGAAGGCTATTCAGGTGTCAAACAGCAAATGGAAGATATCAAGGCTCTGCTGTAACCTGTCCTTTGCAAAAGATTCATCAAGAGCGCAAATCACACTATCCGTATGGTCGATTATTGCTACAATCTCAAACAGTATAGAGGATGGACACTAACTATTTATGTCTTTAAGCTTATTGTTTCTTTTTATACCCCAGGGGCAATTTTTTAAACCGGCCGCCATAAATAATTGGATCGCCTTTATAGCCCAGGGCTTTGAAGTCAATGTAGTCGGTAACTCCGATCAGGTGGCTTACGTCGCGTCCTTTCTCTGCCATATAACTGAAATCAGTCCCCTTGTGGGCAATTGTCTTGAAATCCACATCGCGATTGTCCTGATGGCACCGTTCGCAGGTCTGTTCCCCTTTCAGGCTTTCATGGCACTGAACGCATGACAACGCCATCTTTGCAGGCATCACCTCATGCTGCACGCCCCAATACATCCACGTCTCTTTCCACATATATTCGCCGCTATATGGCAAATCAGCTACTTCCATACCGTCGGTAAAAGCTTTCTGCCAATCCAGATTTTTCCAGTAAGCGGTCTTGTCTTCTTTGTTCCGGGGAAAAAGGTGCGGTATCAGAAAATACTTATATCTGGTATCAACTGCCTGGACACCCTTCATGATCTTGAAGGGGGATATCTTGGCGTTGGGGTCTTCGATGACACCCACCGGCTCGGTCAGGTTGATGACCGGGGCGTTTATATCGATTCTATCCCCTATGAGCACTCGTTTCACATAACCGCTGAACCATGCATATACCGGTTTGGGGGACTCCTCCCAGATAAATTCCCCTTTTTTCCAGTAATAATCAGGCAACCCGTATTTATCCTTTTTGGGTTTGCGGTTTTTATCCCCGGCTTTGGACCAGTCCCACCAGATCTTGGTGGGTTTGCACTTGGCATAAATCGGTGAATGGCATGTGTTGCAGGCAATGTTTTGACTGTGCCTGTTCAAGTGATGATCCAGCAGATCTCTGCCGTAGTGGGGTGCTTCGGTATGACAGTCCTCACAGGAGCGGCTTCCTTCCGCCACCGGCACGGACGTACTTCGACCGGCGATTTTATGGTTTCGGGTGCGGTGGCACTCGGCACACTGGAAGTCATACCCCCCCATATGGATATCGCAATTGCGATCCGGATGAAGCAACTGCCGGGAAAGGTCGGCATGTTTGACGGCTTCTCCGCCGCCCCCGTTAAAATGACAGACGCCACAGCTTTTTCGCGTGGTGTGGCCCACGTTTTTAGCAACCTTTACCAGATCCACATCAGGGTCGGGCATCCCCATCCCTGTCGGGGTTTTTTTATAGGTCCCGGTAGTGTCATGACACACCAGGCAATCGATGTTGCTCATATCAGAAAAATCAAAACTGTCGTCTTTCCAGCCATAGCCTGCGTGACAAGATGTGCAACGAGCCTCGTTGCTTATGGTGCTAATTCAGAAATTGTTGAGGGCTGTTGTGGCTTTCCCGTGCCGGACCTCCTTTCTGTGCTCCATGGTATAGGGAGATGGTCCGCGCCAGAGCCAATGAGCCGTTGTCAGCATATCTTCCCCGGCATCTTTGTGACAGCGGAGACATTCCACTGTCACTTCGCTGGGCGCTGGTTTGCCGGACAATTGGACCAGCTTGTTATGATCCGGTACATTTTTCTTATGGCATCCGATGCAGTCCACCGGGCCTTGATTCATTTCTTGATGGCATTCCATGCACTGCAGGTGATAAGCCGCCTTTAAACCGATCCGGTCCGGATGATCCTCGCGGAAGCTTTCCTGATGGCACGCCGAACAGCGGGTTGTTTCCAGGGCGCCGGCATCAGTGGGGCGATAGTGAAAGTCG
>JAUXCK010000072.1 GCA_030618925.1 Desulfobacteraceae bacterium | reverse complement strand
TCATTCGTCATTCGACATTCGCCCTTAAAGTCCTTCCTTCGACATTCGGCGTTCGTCATTCGATATTCGACATTCGCTCTTAATGTCCTTCGACATTCGCTGTTCGCTATTCCAGCCCGATCAACCCCCGCTTCCCGAGTTCACGGAGAAAAGTGGTCACAGACACTTCGGCCTCCCGGCGCTGAAGCTGGTGGTCTTTGGCAAACCGGCTGATCATATGCTTTACCGACCGCTTACCGTCAATCAAGTCCCAGACCACCGTTCCCAGCGTATCGAGCTGAAGTTTTTTTGTTCTGGGTTCATCCGGCTTAACCGGCGGCCGGCGGCCGGTCCAGCGGGCGACTGAGGCCATCCAGGGGCGCATGGTCACCGGATAGGAGAGCAGCACTTCCCCGTTCTGTCGGCGCTTTACCTTAACCTGGATGTTTTTAACCGGCGTGCACTTCAGCGCCTCCTCCCGTGACAATGTTTCTTTTTGTCTCTTTTTATTTTTAAATCGTCTCATATTCGGCACAGATTTGATCATAAATGCGGAAATCAGCAGATGCGTTTCCCTCCATGCTGACCCCGAGAATTCGATCTTCTTTTTCCAGATGCCATATCCTGAATTTTCGCAAATAGGGTGATGCGATTATTCGCCGCCACCAGCGGAATCGCCCGGAATCTTCACCCCATTGCCACTCTCTTGCCGTGCCCCCGGGCTGACTGACAGCTTGCGATTCCTCTTCCGGGAGATGCACATGGGTTTCGGCAAACCTGTCGAGATCACTGTTCTGAAGCAACACCGAGGCCAGGCCCCATCGGTATAATGTCGCCCTTTGGGCCTTGCACTTAAACCGCAGCTCGAATTCGCCTGATGCGAACCGAAAATAGGTCAGCTGAAAATCTTTTGGTATCACCGCCTTTATATCAAAAATAGCATAAAGCTGCTGACCGTTTTTTGAATGATCCTGGAATGAGGAGAGGAGATTTCTGAAAACCTTCTCTGTCTTTTCAGATTCGCGCCGGTTCCTTTGTGTCAGATAAAATTGAAGCAAGGTGGCGTTTCGGCATTCCGGGCAATAGAGAATCACCCCCTTGCCGCCCACGGCCTGCCCCTGCCAGTCAAAGCAAATGGCCTGATAGTTTCCCAGCGCCTTTTCCCATTCCCCTGGCAGGGGGCTTTCTTTAATGTTTTTTGCCTTTTTATTGCGGCCTTGCCCGGCGAGCCGTTTTAGCTGGGCCTTGTGGGAGAATGTCCCTTTTATGCGGTGCCATTTGATTTCCAGTACCGGTCCGGACTCGTTTTCAAGCAACAGATACTGCTTGCCGATTTCTCTTGCCTCCCACCGGGCAGGCGCCATAAAACGAATCCCGTTCCAGGCCACTTGCTTCACGTTCATCTCTTTGGAACCCTTCTATTCACTCCGGCATAACATGTCTAACGGGGAATGTGGTGATCCCAGTTGACTGCCTTTTGTTTTTTTCCGCCAGGCTCAGACGCCTTTGAAGATTTGACTTCCTGGGGATATTTTTTTTTCATGCATTCCAACTCTTTTTGCAGTTGACCCGTCAGGGTCAATTTCACGGAATTCCCAATTTTTGCTTCAACATCCCTGGTGTTATGCTGCAATATCAGGCTGATTTTTTTATTCCGGCTGTCGACAAACGACCATTTCCAGGCCAGTACGATCCCGAACGGATCTCCCCGCCACTCATCCGGGGCCCCGAATTTTTTTTTAAACCGTTTCAGCAGCAGTTCAAATCTTTTTTTACTCCCGTCTGCATATTTCAATTTTATCCTGACGATTTTACCCGGGGCATCACATGTGCCGTATGCGATGAGGCCGCTTTTGAACCCTTCCCCGCCAAGGATTTCCATTTCCCGGATACATTCCATGTGACGAATCGGCAGGTCGGACGACAGGTCCAGTTTGTCCGCATAGCTTTTAATATCTTTTTCCAGTACAAATCCCCCGACCTGGTGGGGCACCATTTGGGCCGGGCAGATGCTGCAGAAAAAAAATACAATAACGGGTGTGATGATGAGTAAGTGCCTTTTCATATTCGTTCCTCTTTTTTATATAATGTCCTTCGCGTGTCCATTTAGTACGCCAGCCGCCCCAACGACTTGAGTATCAGCGCAAATCCCATGGCAAGCATCCCCATCAACCCCATGCCGCAGGAAAATCCCGCGAGAAGCACCGGTGCATACTGCCGCCACATAGTCCCATATCGTTTTAAAAAGAAATACCGCCCCACCAATGCGCCTCCGAGCTCCAGCAAAAGACCATGCGGCGTGCTCTGGCCCAGCCCGCGCACCACACCATATATGAGAAGTACAGGCAGCCCGAGCATCGACAAAAGCATATAGGCAATCAATCCAAACCCCAGGCCTGCCATCACATAATCTCCTGTCAGGGCCTGGAAAAAAAGTGAATTCCCTTCCAGAGTTGACGTCTGCATCAGCAATGTGTTCAGGGCCTGAAGATGCCACAGCTCCTGAGCGTACGGATAGCTGGCTGAGGGAATCGGTGCCAGACGCCAGATAAACTGGGAAAAGAGAAGACTGGCCACGATGACCACAGGGAACACAACGATTTCCGCCTTGATAATTCCTCTGAAGCTTGTCCCGGTCAGCTCGACCTGCCGGAAATGCACCGTGGCTTCCCCGTAATTGTGAATCGGAATGGGTGCATACCAGATTTCAATCCCCTGGTATCCGAAAAAACGGGCGCCGGCAATAAAGCTGATCTCGCGAACCAGGGGCAGGCTGACAAACTGGCCTGCGATTCCCTCCATCCGGGCCGTAATATAGGATATGATCGGTGTATAGATAAACCCATACCCCAGAAAAAAAATCCATGGAAAATTGGGAACCAGCCACACACATAAACCCACATAGGCAAGTGTTGAACACACATAAATGCCGATGGAAATCCAGAAATTGAAATCCCCCCGCCCGGCCGGTGGATGAAACAGATCTTTCAGACTGCCCCTGTCCCCTGAATTGCTTTGCCTGAATGACCGCACCACATACCATATACCGATAAACGCAATGGCCAGACCCAGGCCGATCCCAAAGCTCATGTAAAAATCAAAATTGTTGGCAAACACCGTATCCACTGTTCCCATTCCCTTGTGCCAGCGGGTCAGTATGCCATGCTCATATAAAATCGGATTGGCCACAATGGTAATGACCAGTCCCACAAGACCGCCGATAACGGCCCAAAAAGGAAGTACCATGCCGATAAAAAAAAGCCCCAGGTCAAATTGTATGCCTGTTGCCACTGCCGGCAGCACATCTTCTGTATGCCGGGTCAGTTCAACCCACGGGATGGGTATGGGGCGGATGGGCTCCATGAGCAAAAGACCCGACACAATGGGCAGCAATACGTAGATGCTGCCAAAGGCAAGACCGATGACACCGCCGATGGAAAACACACGCCATTTCCAGCTTTTTTGTTTTTCTTCAGTTGATTCTGCAAGCGCCATGGTGCCGAGCGCACCCACCGGGGCCATGGGAAAGGGGAGTTTCTCCACATCTGACGTGATCCTGAAAAGCGCATATCCAAGTCCGAAATGGTCTATCCGCTGAATGAGCTGCGACCCCACCAGAAGCAGAATCGGAATCATCCAGTCCCTGTGAAAAAAGGTTCGTTCAACAAGAGAAGCGGAATCCGGCGCCGGCGCCACCCAGTGCGGGATAAATTCCACCAGCCCAAGCATCCGGGCGGCATCTGACTGCACCAGGTACTGGCTCCACAAGAGCCCCTGGAAAGGGGATGCCAGTGCTGCCCCGGCCATATAGTACAGGATAAATATCTCCTGCTGTTTGAGCTCCGTATGGGACCTTTTGGCAATTTCGGCAAAAAGGATAATGGTGACCCACCTGGCTGCCGGACCGATCCCCGTACCGATGACCAGCTGAAGATACATGCTGCCCGGCATCATCAGGAAACCGATGAAGATCGCCCCGATAATCGCCTTCCAGTCAAACCCCTCTTCAAAGTGATCGGGTGGCTTTAGGAGATCCCTGTATTCTTTAAGTTCTTTGTCTTCGTACATATCTCTTTTCTTTAATTTGGAAGCACCTGATAGCTCCCGTCACTGAAAAGCCCCACCACAGCCCAGGCCCCGCCCATGAGAAAATCACCGACAATCAGCCCGATAAAGAAGTACCGAAAGTTTTTAAAAAGCGCAATGCCTCCGTACCGCATGCACAGGCTGTTGCACATCCAGCCGATCAAAAAACTGAACCATAGAATCCACATGGCCGAACTATAAGTGGTGAGATAACCGATGGGATGAATGGGCCACCAGTAAAATCTGTGATAGCCCACCACCAGCACCAGCATGACCACTGCCCCGGCAAGGGCAAAGATCAGGACCCACTGGTCCGGCCTCACAGGCGATTCCACCAGTGTGTGGATATTTTCATATACTGTCACGGTTGTCCGGGTCGCCCAGTCAAGCTGCAGTTCCCTCACACCAAATTTATAGCAAAGCACCAGCATGGCCACAAAAGAAACCGCCACGCCCGCAACCAGCGTCACCACGATTCCCCCAAGAAGCATGCGCCGGTTCTTTTCCCGATAGCTCAACTTCCCGGCGTGAAGCAGGGAAGGCATCAGGGACTCACGCAGATCCACAAACAGGACCTTCTGGACAACCCCGGCAATCAGGATACCGATGCTTGTAAAAAAACGGGGGCCGAAAAAGGCAATCAGGCCGTCTATGGGCGCCGCCGTCAGTGTAAAATAGGCAATCCCGCCCTGGCAGATCACGCGGCTGGCAACAACCATCACCAAAAAAAACGCGCCGATCACCAGAAATGCCACGCCCGGGGGCATGCCGTAGTAGACGCACCATGCGATAATCCCTGCCCCCCCGAGGACTGCCCCCCAGAAGGAGAGACGGGTGTCCACCCACTCTGTTCGTGATCGTGTGATTTCACCGAATCGGAAGGAATGACGGAACGCATCCATAAAACTGTCCCGGCCCATCCAGAGTAGAAATAGAAAAAATATGCCGTATGCGCCGATCATCTGAGTTTCTTCAGGCCTGGAAAGGGTCGGCCCGAAGGTAACACCCAGGGCTGCGGCCGGAATATTGTAGCCGAGGAGATCCAGGACACCGATCAGAAGCCCCCCTGTAATGAAAAAAAACCAGAAAGAAAAAGACACCTGCCGTGATGTCAGAAAAGCAAACCCGATGAAGGCAGGATAGATATAAATTTTCAGCTTGTGAAATCCCGAAAAAAGGCCGTGCTCCGGGAAGTACCCTCCTGCAAGAATAAGGGTTGGAATGTGAGGGACCGACGGATAATAAAAATTAAGCCCGTTCATCAGGTGAAGCAGCAGGGTCACGGAAAGGCCTGCCAGAAGAAACCGGTTGAAAAAAAACCGCCCCAGCCGTTTTTTTGAAAACGCCTCTTCAAGTAATTTAGGCACCTGCAAAAGGGGCAGGTTCATCCGCTCATTGTGAAGCCACTGACGGCTCACAAGGTTTATCAGACAGATCATCACAAAATAACAGAGAAAAATAAATGCCCCCCAGACCAGAAAAGGCTTTATCCACACCCCCCATGGGATCTGTTGGAAGACTTCCAGCCATCCCATGGTACTGCCTTCGGGCAGCCCGTCGTAAAAGGCAGTGATGGCCTCCGGGCTCTGGGGATACCAGGCCTTTGGGAGAAGAGGGTGAAGGGCCTCTTCCCAGCGGTTCTCAACCGTGGCAAAATGATAGGGGGCTGTCAGATTGATAAAAAACGTCCTGACCAGTCCCGTGTAGGCGATTCCTGAAACAAGAACCGTCAGCACCCAGATGATTAAAAGCTCTCTGCCCGTCAACCATGGCTCGCTCCCGGACACCTTGTTTGCCATGGCCGCAAAAACCGTCAGCAGGACCAGAAGAAAAAACGGGGCCAGGGGGAAATGCCCCCCGCCAAGGGGCGTTGCCTGCAGATAAACATTGTTGTACGGGGTCAACAGGCAAATCGCTATGGCCAGGAGGAGTCCGATCACAATGGCACGCACCCGGATCATATTTCCAGCATCATGGGGGTCCTGCCTTCCAGCTGTTCCTTCCGGCATTATGTCTGGTTGTTTTTCCGTCATTCCTTTTCCAGTGATTTCTTTTGTTTTCGATGCGTTATCACAATTCTACATCCCCTTGTCGTTTTGCTTCAACTGTGCTTCAAACACCTGTCTGAACTCTTTCTGAGCCGAGACATCCAAAGACCGCCAAACCAGCAGCTGTTTTCGCAAATAATTTAAAAACCGCTTGTTAATCCGCCACCAGACATTTGCCTCTCCTGATTTTCGCGTCAACTGCACCCTGATCTCCAGAAAATCACCGCCGGACTCTGCCGGACAAAATTCCAGATCCACCTGCTGCATAATCCCGAGGTCAAAAGGCGCCAGCCATACCTTTAAGCTGAAGTGCCGGCAGGTTGCCCCCCCACCCACAGGCACCAGAGGCCCTTTTGGTTCTCCGGGAAAAGGCCCGGCATCACTGATCTTGATATCCCCGGTCGAGAAGAGGCCGTGTGACACATCCTGATGGGACTGAAAAAAAGAAAACAGATACCCGCAGGCACCTTCCTGCTCGCTGTACTTCAAAAGAAAAGGTAGCGTGATGTCAATGACGCTCCCCCCTGTCTCCGGCATTGTCCACGACCGGTTGACATCCGGAATGGCCAGGTCGGCTGCTATTTTTGAAGGATAAATCACCGAAACCAGCACCACGAGAATCACCAGAAGCATGGCCCCCACACCTGCCAGGGATGAATAATTGACGGTGACGCCTGCCCAGAGCGCTGTACCGGCAAACAGGCTCGCAGCCGCCTGGGCCAGGACATACCCTATGACCACACTCAACACGGCAAACGCCATGGCCTCGGCGATAAACAGAAAAGACACATGAACAGGCGCAAGCCCGACAGATGTATAGATCCCGATTTCCCGTTTTCTTTCATAAACACTGCCGATCATGGTGTTCAGAACAATGAAAATCGAAATAATAAGGGGAATAATAATGTTGGGAACCCCGCTGTAACTCAGGGAGTCACTGGCCTGATACAGGAAAATACCGTCCTTCTCACCGCTGAACAGGGAGAGGCCAAACCGATCCACCAGATATTCTGCTTTTTTTCGAATATCCTTCCATGGCCCGGCCGCGACAGACACACCTTTCAGGTGACCGCCGAGCGCCATCACCGTCTGATAGGGCAGAATGATCGTTACGTCTCCGGCAACATGCTGATACCGGCTCTGAAATGCCAGGACATCCTCACCCGATTCCAGGGCCTCCATTTCAACCTCGGTCATCTCTGTGGACACCTCTTTGGGAAACGTCACCGGGGTTAACGGCTCCATATCAAGGTCTTTTAACTTCTGGAGTTTCTCACCCGAGAAGACACCCACCAGGGTAAACGGCATCCCCCACAAATTGACAACTGCACCCGGGTGGGCTGGATCGATGCCCAGCCCCTGGGCCATCCGGGCAGACAAAATCACTGCGAATCGATCCTCCTCATTAAACCACCTGCCGGCAGTCAGAATTTGATCTATTGCCGTGACACGGGGTTCCTCGTGAGAAAGGCCCATGACTGCGGCAGCCTCATATTTCCGGTTCTGAAATGTGACCGGTATTTTACGGGTGCGGGTTCTGTCATCGGGTTCCAGCCACACCCGGGGAACCACGGACACGCCGTCTTCATTGAATGCGGTGGACAAAATGCCGAAAGCATCTACAGGCAGGTCCTTCCAGTTCACATTCTTGAGTAAAAACCCCCTGTAAGGAGACTCCTTTTGAAACATCAGGCGGGCGTGGTGGCGCATGGATTTTACCGACGTAAAACTCATGATGGTAAAGGTCAGGATAATGAGCGTCATGCAGGTCAGCGCCGTCCGCAACCGCCTGCGCCTCAGGTTGCTGATTCCCAGAAAAAAGGCTGCCACAAATGCTTTCCAGCGGCTTATCTCCGAAATACTCACATGACTCGCCCGTCTCTGGAGCTGAATCATCTCCTCCTCAAAGCGGAAAAAAATAATCAAAAGAACCAGGAAGGACAGACCGATGATAAAAAAAGCGAGGATCACCACAAACGGGCTGTACGCCAGCTGAAACGCCGGATGGACCTTATAAATAACGGCGATCAGCAAACCTAAAATAATTAAAAACGCAGTGATTCGCTTGTAAATATTGGTATAAGAAAAAGCCAGGCGTTCCAGGCAGAAGGCAAAAGGCACAAAGAGAGCAATGTAAAACAGGACACCAAATAATACATCCTTCTGGGTTTGTTCTACCTGATCATACACCCTGCTTGCAAGGGCCCATGATTTGCCGGCAGACTCGAAGAATTTGTCGTACACTTTTTCATCCAGGGCCTTTTCCGCCTGTTTCAGCGCCAGGGTTCCTTCTGTCTGAAGCTTCCGGATTTTCTCGTCCATGATGCCATGGTCTTCAAGACTGGTAATCCTCGGGTCCAGGAGTGCCCACATATCGCGCGCGACATGGTACCGGGTGTGATAAAGAAAGGGCCATTCCTCGATGAGATATCCGACGCCCTCCGGACGATTTTCTGTGGCATTGGTGAGGATCAGCTTCTTCCTGAGCACCGTATCAGAAAGAATCATTTTAATCCGGGAGCGGGGTTCAAGATAGAGGGTCGCAATGGTTGAAGACCGGGTGTCGATCCGGCTGTACCAATACTTGACGGGCGGGGCTTCCCGCCGTCCGTCGATCAGTTCGATCTTGGTCATATATTTGAAACTGCGGGGCTCTAAAAGGTTAAAGACCGTCATTTCACGGCTCGCAAACATGATCAGGTCTGTTTCCATTTCCTTTCGTTTCATTTTCAGGCGGTAGGCTGATTTTCCGGTCCTTTTCTTGTCTATGGCCCAGAGGGTCTCCCCTGTTTTGGAATCAAACCGGTACCCTTCAATAATCAGCTTGTCCAGCACATGCTTTTTATCAGCGATCCCCTTAAAATAAAAATACCCCATGGTATCCACCATGGCGTGATACCGGCCCGGTCCCTGATAGGCCAGAATCATTGTTTCAGGGGCTGCCTGATCCGCAAACAGCTCCCCGTGACGCAGAAAATTGACCCTGCCGGTGACGGTTGCAAATCCTTTACGGGGTCCCTTGCCCCTCTGCAATTTCGGCGCCCGGGCCATGGCCTGGATCAGGTGGCTGACAAGCGCACACTGATTTAAGGCATAGGTAAGGTTCATTTTTTCCGGAAGGTCGGAAGGGGTTCCCCATCCGGCCCGGGCATCGTTTACAGTGACCAGGCTCACCCCCAGGTAACCGCCCAGGGCGCTTACCTCGCCGCCCAGCGGGGGACGATCGATAAAATAATCTTTCCAGGAACGGAGACGACTGGGGCGAAGGGTGTCCTGGTAAAGAGATCCTATTTCCGGGGTGTCTTCGAGTTCACCCGCCCCTTTCTTCAACACCGTATCCATGAGCCGATAGGACTTCACCCGGTTAATTCTAGATTTTAACGGATAGAGCCAGCCCTTGTTGAACGCGCCCAGGCCACTGCCATGACTTGACAGATGGAGGGAAACAATCGCCACAATCTCTTTTTCCTTGGCCGCTTTCCGAAATTTTTTTGCGCTTTTCAGCAGCTTTTGCTGGGTTTTTGCATCCTTGAACACCTTTTTATGGCCTTTTTTTGCGTCAGGAAGCAGCTCCTCGAGCACCTGTGCATCCTCCCGGGGCAGGGCATCGAATGTGGTCTGCCATCCAAAACGCCTCAACAGACGCCGCCTTTTGGACAGGACCTGCATGTTGCCCTTGCCGGATTCGCCTATTTGGGTCAGCCGGAGATGCATGAGTTTCCGGGAAATCAAATCGATCTCTGTTTCTATCTGCTCT
>JAUXCK010000369.1 GCA_030618925.1 Desulfobacteraceae bacterium | reverse complement strand
GATTTGACCTTGAAGCCATCGGTGCCATTCATCAGAACATTTCCGGGAAGCGGTGATTTTTCAGATACAGACGGCAACCCCATATTTGACGGCTGGCTCACCACAGACTCCGGGGGATTTGACCTTGAAGCCATCGGTGCCATTCATCAGAACATTTCCGGGATAGAGCCAATCGTGGCCACATTACCCAAAAGCCTGGTAACAAAAAATTCGGTGACCCTGAACGGAATGGTGAATCCCGCTGCGAGCCCTGCCTCGGCCTACTTCGAGTACGGTACCACCAATAGTTACGGGACCCGGACAGATGCCCGGGATATCGGGTCGGGAGATAAAAATGTCATGGCGGTTGAGGAGATTGACGGTCTGACGGAAAGTACCGGGTATCACTTTCGTGTTGTGGCGACAAATGACGTGGGTACCAGCAAAGGCGAGGACCGGCAGTTCAATACATTTTCGCAGCCCCAGGGCACCAATGGCGGGCAGCTGCCCGATACCGGGGAGTGCTTTATCGGCAGTGCAATCGGTGCAGGAGCTGGTTTTTTATGATTTGTCTTGTGGCTTCAATCGGCTTGACGCTGTTCAAAATACAGATGGATAAGATGTCGCTGCATTGGATGGTGCACGGACAGGAAGTAGTGTATGGCCAGAATTTTTAGAGAGCGCCTCCTTTGGATGCTTGCAATACAGGTCCTTTTAAGCACGGTAGATGGCTTTGCAGAGGAGAAACAGAAGGTCCATGTCATGGAGGACGTGGTCGTTACTGCCAGCAAAATTGACGATACCTATCAGACAGGGGATGTCAATCTTGAGGAAACCCCCTCTTTTTACTCCCGGATCAAGAGGGAAAACTTTGAAGGCAAGATGGAGGATATTGCCGAAGTCCTTGAAAAGGAAGTGGGCATTCAGGTCCGCAAAACCGGGGGGCTGGGCAGCTTCTCCGCCATATCGCTTCGCGGGTCTACCAGCGAACAGGTCATGGTCTACATGGACGGTGTCCTTCTGAATGATTCAAACTACGGGGGGATTGATTTAAGTAATATTTCCCTGTCTGACGTTGAGTCCATTGAAGTCTTTCGCGGGGTGACACCCCTCAATTTCGGGAAGGCATCCATTGGCGGGGTGGTCAATATAACAACCCTTCGATCGAAAGAGACGTTGAATGGCAGTATCCGGGCAGGCGTCGGTTCTTTCGGCACACGACAGGTGAGTGCGTTTTTGAACCAGAAACCCGGCAAGTGGGATTATGTGCTTTCCGGAGATTATCTTGGCTCGAAAAATAATTACTGGATCCTCAATCCCAAACAAACCCCGTATAATCCGTATGATGACAGATGGGAACAAATGAATAACAATGGGTTTGAGCAGACCGCATTTCTGGCCAAATTCGGATATGATTTTTCCAAAGATTCCCGATTCGATTTTTCAAATCAATTCTTTAATAAAGATCAAGCCCTGCCGGGCTGGCAAAATCTTGAGTCCACTGCAACAACCTTCAATACCCGGCGAAATGTCACCATTCTTAAATTTACCGTGGACAATGTCGGGTCTTGTAATATGAACACGTATTTTGATTATTCATGGAAAGAGGAGGAATACGACGACAGGAGCAGCACGCTGGGCCTTTCAATAGGGGAAGGCGGCAGACAGCATAACCTCTATGTCACAAACAGCCTCGGCGGGCATTATTTTCTGGAGCACATCAGTGATTGGAACATTCTGAGTGTCATGGCCGATGCCCGGTTTGAAACATATTCCCCGGAGGATCTGCTTTACCCGGACAGAACCCAGCGAAACAGTACACGGGGCACATTTACAGTCGGGCTGCAGGATACCCTGCTGTTATTGGATCAGCGATTGTCATTTATTCCGGGAGTCCGGTACTATCATATCAGGAATGAATTATTGAGCCCAACGCGTTCTATCAGCAATGATCCGGGTAATCCGCTCGAAACTGAGCTGCTTCCGGCAAAAACAGAACATAAAAATTATGTGAGCCCCCAGATGGGGGTCAAATACCGGGTTGCTGACGGGGTGGTATTAAAATCAAATATTGCCCGATACACCCGGGAGCCGGCGTTTTACGAGTTGTTTGGGGATCGGGGCTGGATGACCGGAAATCCCGGGTTGAATGCTGAAGAAGGCGTGAACTTTGACGTGGGATTTTCAATAAACAGACAAGTTAATAATGCTTTTTTTCAGAGAGTGTCATGGGATGCCGCCTATTTCAGGAGCCATGTGGAGGACATGATAACGGTTGTATTTAATGCCCAGGGATTCGGCAGGTATGCAAATATCGGAAAGGCAGAGATTAAAGGGATTGAAACAGATTTTAGAATAGACTTTTTGACTTTTTTTCGCCTGATTGCCAACGCGACCTGGCAGGATCCAATAAATATGAGTGATACTGTCGATCAGAAGGGGAAAATACTTCCGGGCCGATACACTGAGGCGTATTTTGGAAGAATCGAAGCAAGGGCGGCAGGCGTGAAACTCTATCTCGAATATGTAAAGGAAATTGGAATGAAATATGCGGCCTCTAATCTGACGGCCCCGGGAGATCAGCTGTGGACCGGCAGCAGGGACAAGAAGGAAACCAATATCGGTGTTTCCTGGCTGTGGGAACCCTTTTTGGTTACTTTTGAAGCAAAGAACATTCGAAACAGCAGGTATCAGTCGTTCTGGGGATACCCTCAGCCGGGTCGATCCTTCTATCTTACGGGGAAGTACAATTTTTGATATTCAGGAGACGTGGTATGCTTGCAGTTAATCAAAAAAAAACGGTCACCCCATCACGGATCAGGAACCGGTTTCGGCATGCGTTCAGAATTGTTAGTGCGCTGGTGTTCATTTCGATTTTCATCTCCTGCGCTGATCTGGATAAAGGAAAAGATCCGGTTCCGCCATCCGTTTCCCTGCCGGTGGGCTATGGCCAGGTGACTGATCCATACTTTCCTCATAATTATATCTGACTATACCTTCATAATTGCCAGGAGTACATAAT
>JAUXCK010000227.1 GCA_030618925.1 Desulfobacteraceae bacterium | reverse complement strand
GAGGCAGAATGGCAAAGCTGGTTTGTGGGCGTTGACTTTGATTTTGAGGTGCTCAAAGATTTATTTCTGACGTCTTCACTGGAATACCATAATGCCGTATATGCGGCTGCAGCCAACTGGAATTTGAGAGATGATTTTGCCCATCCCGTGAGTTTTATTCACGAGGCCTTAGGGGAAGGGGCTGTTGTCAATATAAGTGTGAACCGGGTGTTTGCTCAAAAATGGCTGATTGGATTAATGTATGGCTGGGAGGAGTGGTCAACCGAACCCGGGGAGGATGTTCTCTTCTGGGAGGATGGCGGCACCACGGCATCACCCCTCAATTCAGTCAACTGGGACAGCCAGTCCTTAAATATTTCCATTGGATATAATTTTTAGCTTCGGATCTAAACTTCTTGAATTCATTCCTAATTTTTTCTGCACACAAATCCTGCCTGTCTGCCTGATTTCCGCGATGAACCTTCATAAGCAAAACATTCGATCATGAAAAATTGTATAAAGACCAGGCATCCTTGCCGTTTACATGTTTTGTCGAGTTTTGGGGTGCGAAACTTGAGTGATTAAGATTATGATTAAGATGACGATTAAGATCGGTATTTTGCGCTGATCAACGGTTTTAATGACACCCGATGCAATGGGACACGCTGGTTTTTTTTTAACTGTTCAAAAATTGTTATTTGTGGCATAAATATGGGCTGCATTGAGCAAACGGGAAATTAACGCGGTTTTATTCAACCGCAGAAACAGCAGGATGAGGCCTGGAGAGGAGAGACAAAGATGGCCGTTGATGTCAAACAAATCGGGGAACGTGTGGCAGCGGAAAGTGCGGTGATTGGCCGGATACGGGCAGAAATTCATAAAGTGATTGTGGGGCAGGCAGCTCTGATTGATGGACTTTTGATGGCCCTGCTCTGCAATAATCACGTGCTCATAGAGGGGGTGCCGGGCCTGGCCAAAACACTTTCTGTGACGACCCTTTCAAAAATGCTTCAAGCCACATTTAAGCGAATTCAGTTTACACCGGATCTTCTCCCTGCCGATATCATCGGTACCCTTATCTACAATCCCAAGACAGGTGATTTTTTGACCAAAAAGGGGCCCATATTCGCAAATATCATTCTTGCGGATGAAATTAACAGGGCGCCGGCAAAGGTTCAGAGCGCGCTGCTGGAGGCCATGCAGGAGCGCCAGGTGACCATCGGTGATGAAAGTTATCCGCTTGATGATCCGTTTATGGTCATGGCCACGCAAAATCCCATTGAGCAGGCAGGGACCTACCCGTTACCCGAAGCGCAGGTCGACCGGTTTATGCTTAAACTTAAAGTGTCCTATCCGAGCCGGGACGAAGAACATGAAATTTTGAAGAAAATGGCGCGGTCAAATCCGGTAACAGATGTGGACCCGGTGATTGAACCCGGGGATGTAAGGCGCTTGCGCAAGCTGACGGATGAAATTTATATGGATGAAAAAATTGAGGAATACATCGTCGACCTTGTGGAGGCGACCCGAAATCCGGATAAGGTCAAACTGGATATCGGACCGCTTATCCGCTACGGTGCGTCGCCCCGGGCAACCATTTATCTTGCCATGGCGTCCAGGGCCAAATCCCTGATCGAGGGACGGGGGTATGTCACACCCCAGGATGTGAAGGCCGTTGCCATGGATGTTCTGCGGCACCGGGTTATCGTGACATATGAGGCTGAGGCTGAGGAAAAAACATCAGAAGACATCATCGAAAAAATTCTCCAAACCGTTAGTGTGCCATGATCTCGCGTGAACTTGCAAAAAAGATACGTTATATTCAGATCTATACCAGCAAGGCTGTCAATGATTCACTGGCAGGAGAGTATGAGAGTGTGTTTAAAGGCCGGGGTATGGAATTTGATGAGGTGCGTAAATACCAGGTCGGCGATGAAATACGCTCAATCGACTGGAATGTCACCGCGCGCATGGGGGAACCTTTTGTTAAAAGATATGTGGAAGAGCGGGAGTTGACGGTTATTTTCCTTGTGGACCTTTCAGCTTCGGGTGCCTTTGGCAGCACGCATCAAATCAAAAATGAAGTGGCTGCGGAATTATGCGCTCTGCTTGCATTTTCAGCGATTAAAAACAATGACAAGGTGGGGTTGATTGTTTTTACGGATCGTGTGGAATTGTTTGTCCCGCCGGCAAAAGGCACAACCCATGTGTTAAGGCTTGTTCGGGAACTTCTTGATTTTACACCCAGGCAAACAAAGACAGATATATCTGCGGGCCTTGAATATCTCGGCAGGGTGACGAATAAGAAAAGTGTCATATTTCTTGTATCCGATTTTATAGGGGAGGGGTTTGAACATCAGCTGCGCGTCCTCGGGAAACGGCATGATCTGATTGCCGTATCCATTACAGATCCCCGGGAAGTCAAAATGCCGAATATCGGGTTGATAGCGCTTGAGGATGCTGAAACCGGGGAGCAGATACTCATGGATACAGGCAGCAGCGCTATTCGCAAAGAGTATAGACGACTTGGTGCGGCCCGGCAGGGCCGCCTGAGGGATCTGTTCCGGTCCATGGATATTGATCAGATAGAAGTCTTTACCAACAGGGATTATGTGCTCGACCTTGTAAGGTTTTTCAGAACCCGCGGGAGGAGAAGCAGACCATAGAATTTGCTTCAACGCTTTTAAAACCGGTTAAAAATGAACAAATCACCTTTCCATCAGATCGCTATTCTGTTTCTGCTTTTCGGGTGTGCAATTCTTTTTTCATGCCAAGAGAATGCCGTCAAGGGGGAGTCCCGGCCAACAGGCGAATACACCGGTATCAAGAGGGTCTTTGAGCGGGGACCGGTGACGGTCATGGTTGAAGTGGACCAAAAGGAGATCAGCATTGCGGAACGGCTGAATCTGGTGATCAATGTCACAGCCGATGAAGACTATGAGGTTGAACTGCCGGGGTTCGGGGAAAATCTCGAACAGTTCGGCATTGTCGACTATCATACCTCTCAGCCCCGATTGGTTGACAAAGCAAGGAGAAGGATCAGCCGGTCTTATGTATTGGAGCCGTTCCTTTCAGGGGAATACACAATTCCGCCCATGAGGGTTTTATTCTGGGAAAAGGGCGAAAAGGAAAAAAGCTTGCATGAAGTGGAGACCGATGCCCTTGTCATCGGGGTGACATCGCTGCTGCCGGAAGATAAGGCAGACCTGAAGCTGAACGATATAAAACCGCCTGTTCAGCTTCCCCGGTCGCTTTCCACAGGGGTGTGGATAGGAATTGTGATCTGTGTTCTCTGTGCAGGCGTCATTGTGTGTGTCGTCATATGGCGCATGAAAAAGAGCGGCCGGGATATGCTGGAAAGGGGCATCCCGCCCCATGAAGCGGCATTTCAAGAACTTGACGCACTCGTGGCTGAGGATTTAATAAAGAAAGGGGATGTCAAACAATTTTACCGGCGCGTTTCAAATATATTGCGTCACTATATTGAGCGCCGTTTTGGTCTCAGGGCGCCTGAACAGACAACTGTGGAGTTCCTGACCGGCCTTGAAAGAGACGAACAACTGCCGGATCAATATAACGTCCTGCTGGGGGCATTTCTCACCCATTGTGACCTGGTTAAATTTGCCGAGCACCAGCCGACAACCGAAGACATTCAGAAAACATTTGACGATTGCAAGGGGTTTGTCACAGACACCACAGTCCTGGCTGATGGATAGGCAACCCAAGGGGAAAATAGAAAATGGAGTACCATTTGACATATGCATTTTGAGTCTCCATGGGCATTGACACTATTGCTGCTGATTCCGGTTTTGGTTCTGCTGAACCGGCGAATGGTAAAAGGCGGGGCCATACGGTTCTCATCTGTGGGCAATGCAGCCATGGCCGGAAACTCTATTCGTCAACAATTGGGCAGGCTGCCCCTGATTCTTCGTATCCTGGCCCTTGTTTGCCTGGTGGTGGCTTTGGCCAGGCCTCAGACAGGCCGGGAGCAGATCCGGGAAATCAGCAAAGGCATCGCCATAGAAGTGGTTGTGGACCGGTCCGGCAGCATGGGCGCGGAAATGGAATACAGGGGTGAGCGAATGACCCGGCTGGCGGTTGTTAAAGCCGTTTTTTTAGAGTTTGTCATGGGAAACGGCCGCGACCTTCCGGGGCGGCCCAATGATTTGGTCGGCATGATCAGCTTTGCCCGTTATCCGGACACCATCTGCCCGTTGACACTTGCGCATGGCGCCCTGCCGCCTTTTCTCGAGAGCGTAAAGCTCGTGCAGACAAGGGAGGAAGACGGCACGGCCATTGGTGATGCCCTTGCGCTGGCTGCCGCCCGTTTAAAGACGGCCGAAGAAACACTGGCGGCCCAGAGAGAAATGGGAGGAGATGCCTATGAGATTAAAAGCAAGGTGATCGTATTGTTGTCAGACGGGGAAAACAATGCCGGAAGGCGGGATCCGCTTCAGGCTGCAGAACTGGCGGCCAAATGGGGGATCAAGGTGTATACCATTGCCATTGGCGGCGGCCAGGCAGTGACATCCATGCGGACGCCTTTCGGTGTATACAAGGTGCCCATGGGATCCCGTGTAGACACCGACACACTGGAGGCCATCTCAGAAATGACCGGGGGGTTTTTTCGAAAGGCCGGGGATGCGGAATCCCTTCATGATGTCTATCAAGAGATCGATACCATGGAAAGAAGTGAAGTTGAGTCAGTCCGGTATGTGGATTATAAGGAGGCTTTTCTTTGGTTTGTGCTCATGGGACTTTTGTTCATTTGTTGTGAGATCGGTTTAAATGTCACTGTTTTCAGGAAGATTCCATGATGGATATCAAACTCCAGAACATAAATATGCTTTACCTGCTGTGGCTGGTCCCCGTAGTGATTGCCGCGTATGCCTATGCGGGGCGGAAACGGCGGACAGCGCTGAAACTATTCATAGATGCCGGTCTGCTTGATCGTATTGCCATGACGGTCAGCAGGGAAAGAAGGCGGTGGAAGGCTGCTCTGCTGGTGATGGCGACGGTGTTTATGATCATGGCCATGACACGTCCGGGATGGAATCCCAGGCCGGAGACAATTGAACGGCGGGGAAGGGATGTTGTATTTCTGCTGGATGTGTCCAGGAGCATGCTTGCTGAAGATCTTGTGCCCAATCGCCTTGAACGTGCAAAACTGGCGATCAGGGATTGTGTCGAGCAGATAGAAGGAGACCGGGTTGCACTCGTTGCGTTTTCAGGGACTTCAGCCGTAAAGTGTCCCCTGACTCTGGATTACGGGTTTTTCCGTATGATGCTTTATGATATCTCTACAGAGAGTATTGCGCGCGGTGGTACGATGATGGGGGATGCCATCCGAAAGGTGATAAACGACGTATTGGATGATCAGG
>JAUXCK010000376.1 GCA_030618925.1 Desulfobacteraceae bacterium | reverse complement strand
TTGTTACCAGCAGTTGTCTTCCTAAGACCGCTTGGCCTCCGACTTTGCCCGTCCGCAAATCTCTAAAGGAAAAACCCGGCCCCGCAGAATGGGCGTCTTAAGCCCATATCTGCTTATATCCATTGGTTGTGTGCATTGGCTGTATGCATTGGCCACGTGCATTGGATGTTGTTTAAACCAATCGATTCCAGAACGGGACAGGATAATACTAGGCCGCCTTTTCCCGTCCGATAATTTCGCCTCTTGCACTGATCACAACCACTTCCATGGGCACTTTTTTGCCTGCAGCATCCATTCCCTTTTGTATAATCATGGGAAGGCCCGAACAGCACGGCACTTCCATGATAACGCATGTCACCGTTTTGATATCCGCAACCTTGAAAATTTCGGCGAACTTATCCATGTATTCCTCCACATCGTCAAATTTGGGACATCCCATCATGACGACCCTGCCCTTTAAAAAATCCCTGTGAAGGGTTGGGAAAGCCAGTGCCACGCAGTCAGCAGGGACCAGAAGGTCAGCTCCCTTTAGAAATGGAGCTGTCGGCGGAACCAGCTTTATCTGAACCGGCCAGTGGGTGAGAGCGGACTCCAGGGGTTCCAGGGAAGTGGGCTTGTTAGCCGCCTCACAGGGCGTAGCAGACGGAAAAGTCTGAAGCTGGGTAGACGGACAGCCGCATGGCAGCGTGTCTGCTTCCGGTTTGTTTTTTTCCTGTTCCGAGAGATGCTTTTCAACAGCTACCTCATCAAACTCATCTGCCTTCCGTTCAATAATTTCCAGGGCACCCGTGGGGCAGTCACCGATACACGCCCCCAGGCCATCACACAGGTTGTCTGAGATGACCTTTGCCTTACCGTCAATTATCGCAATCGCCCCTTCTGCGCAGGAGATAACACATTGCCCGCATCCATCACAAAGTTCATCATCTATTTTTATTATTTTCCGATTTACTTTCATTTTCTCACCTCTTCAAAATTAATGTATATTGTTTTCAGAAACATAGTCCATCCATCTTTTGAACCATTTTTACGGCATCTTGAAAAGGATTGCCTTGACTTACATCAAAAAAGAAAAAAAAGGGGGGGTTATCCGGGATCGGGAGATTTATTTATTCCACCCGATGACTTCGTCTTTGGAATGGGTTTGTTCTTATTGTTTTTCTCAGTATTCTTATCGATAAGAGACCGGAAAAGCTTCAGGCTTTCATTGCTATCCCATCCTCTGGGGCCTGTGGCCGCACCAAGGATTTTTCCCTCCTGATCGATGATGAAATGTGCGGGTATGCCTCTTATTCCGTAGGTATTTGCGACCGATCCAGTTGAATCCAGGAGCACAGGAAACGGAATCCCCATTTTTTGGGAAAATGCGGTTACCGTCTTGGCATCTTCGCGGATATCGATGGCCAGCACAGCAAAATCTTCTTGTTTATATTCCTCGTACAGCTTTATTAATGAAGGAACCTCCTTCCTGCACCACGGTCACCATGTGGCATAGAAAAACAGCATCACAACCTTGCCCCGGGAATCTTTAAGGCTCACATTTTTCCCGTTCAGGTCCGGCAGTTCAAAACCCGGTGCCTTCAAATCCTGTTTAAACGCCTGTACGCCGGCAGCAGACATGAGGTCTTCAGGCGTCCCGTTGCTTTCAAATGGCGCCGCCACAGCCAGACAGCAGACAATGATGAGAATAAACCCAATCTTTTTCATTAAAGGTTCCTTTATCGTGTAACCCTGTCTTCGAAGAAAACGGACTTGCCCGACGCACCCGGCAACGCTGCCTTCCCCTATGTGGATTTCTGTATCAGGCCCTGGAAATATTCCAAAACCGATGGTTCGGCCCAGTCAATCGGACCGATAATTTTTTTAACAATCAGGCCCTTTTTGTTGATAATAAAACTCTCCGGAACACCCGTTGTCCTGTAGAGCTTATTGATCATTCCTTTTGAATCAATCAATACGGGAAACGATAAATTATGATTCTTGATAAAAGGCGCTACCCCATCAGTGCCTGTGGCATCGATGCTGACTGCCAGGATTTGAAAATCTTTATCCTTGAATCTTTGATACAGCTTTTCCATGGAAGGCATCTCGCTCAAGCAGGGAGGACACCAGGTCGCCCAGATATTGACCAGGACCACACGCCCTTTATAGTCTGAAAGGCGCGCTGTCTTGCCGTCAAGCATGGGCAACGAAAAATCAGGTGCCGGAAGATTGATAGAAACGCCAGGCGGTTTTCCCGGAATTGAAAAATTTTCCTTATGCCTGAGCAGCATAAATATCGCGACAGCTCCGGATATCAATATAACGAGAATCAAGATTTGAAGTCTGGAATTATTTCTCACGCTGTGAACGCCCTCCATTACTGGTTCGCAATGCGGCTAAGGGTTATCTGGTATTGATCTTAATCCATAAACAGGCATCATTAAAAAAAATCAAACGATGGCCTTTTATAGAAAATGCCTGATGATTCCTTTTTTTTCAAGTGTTAATTTTATTGAAAAAATTCACCTCAATTGCCCTTGTGTATTTTTTCTTGCTTTTCCATAGGAAATGACTTACCCATAACTGATTGATATCTTTTCATCATCATTTTTTAATCAGTATGGAAGAACCCGGTTTTTTCAAATTTATAACCCCTGTTTGCAAACCCAGGAGGTGTGCATGGGAATTCATGATTATACAATCTATGACTTTATTTGCAGGAATGCGACTCTTTTTCAAAATCGAGATGCCATTGTTTTCAAAGACAACCGCCTCACCCACAGACAATACAAGGAAAAATGC
>JAUXCK010000359.1 GCA_030618925.1 Desulfobacteraceae bacterium | reverse complement strand
AGAGATGGAGACACGATCCCTGGAAAATTTTCCTTCCATGGAGACCATGGAAAAGAGGCATATCAGAAAGGCATTACAGCGAGCCAATGGCAACAAGAAAAAGGCAGCCCAACTCCTCGGAATCGCACGTGACACGATGTATAAAAAGATCGAGAAATACGGAATTGACCTGAACTAGGCCTCAATCATCCCGGAGGAGTATAACCGGTTTACATAGCCCAATTCACTTTAAGATAATTTTCAAAGGTAGCATCCTGTCCAAATTCCAGACACAATACCTCGGTCTAGGACTTCTCGCAGGAAAACTCACATCTCCCCCATTTCTCCAGGAATAGTGTCTTATTATAGGACACAATCTTGTTTTTCCCTTTTTTGGAACCGCCACTCCAAATTTTTTCCTGCCAGCATAACCAATTGTAATTCTTGCTCATTTTAATCCTAAATCACGATTATCCCATTTGGCATCTCCCTTGCTCTTAGGAAAGCCAAATAACAATTTTCTATCAATCCACAAAAAGTAAGGAGGAAAGAGCATGTTACTATTAATTATTGAGATTCTGTTGACCATTGCGGTCTGGCGAAAAGGATGGAAGGGATGGGCCTTGTTGCCGGTGAGTATATCTCTGGCACTGGGCTTTGTCCTCGGTCTTTGCATTGGTGCTTCTGGAGGAAGACCGGAAGAATGGATAGGTCTCGGTCTGCTACTTGATGGTATATCTATCATGGCTCTCATCATTATGATGACTCGAAACCCAAAGAAGGTGAAGGAAGACATGCCTGCTGAGCTGTCAACACAGCCCGTATCAGCCGGAGGATAAATAAATATGCCCTCGAACGATCCCGGGTTGTTCCTTTGTATGAACAATTGAGTTAATAATATGCCCAAATGTATAAGCCTGATATTCTCGGGGCAATATTCAACACAATCCAGGAGTGATTTTATGTCCTTTCTCTCCAAGATTCTCAGCAGATCAAAGAGGAATAAGCAAGAAGGTGGCGTCGGCAGAGAGCCTGGGTCCGAACCCAAAGGCACTGGAACCACTTTGCGCAAGCCGGAAGAGGCACCTGCCCCACCCCAAAAGAAAAAAGGTCCCGAGCTCACGGCCCTGGAGATGGCCAAGCGGCAGGACTGGGAAGTGAAAACCATTCCGGTATGGAAACCCGGCGATGTCATCCTGGACATTTATGAGGTTGAAGACGTCATATCCGGCGGCATGGGGCATGTATATATCGCCAATCACAACAAATGGAATGTAAAGCTCGCCATCAAGTCTCCTAACAAGCAGATGCTATCCGATAGAGACCTTTTTGCCCGTATTTTAAGGGAAGCCAATTCCTGGGTCGAGCTGGGGCTCCATCCCAATATCGCCTATTGCTATTATGTCAGAAACATAGAGGATGTGCCTCATATCGTGGTGGAATATGTGGATGGCGGCAACCTTCGGGAATGGATCGAAGACGGCAGGTGTATTGACTACCGGGCGAGCCTGGATCTGGCAATTCAATTCTGCCACGGAATGGAGCATGCCCACTCCAAGGGAATGATCCATAGAGATATTAAGCCTGCAAATGTGCTGATGACAAAGGATGGGACTTTAAAGATCACCGATTTTGGTCTGGTAAGAAAACGGGGGGCAGGGGTCGGGAATCAGGTTTCAGCGGTCAGAAATGATAAAGAAAACAGAAAACAAGCAGATCATGGCTTGACTGGGCTCGGCACATTCATGGGCACCCCGGGGTACATTTCCCCCGAACAAGCAGAAGACCCAACCAAAGTTGATGAACGCGCGGATATTTTCTCTTTTGGTGTGTGTTTGTATGAAATGTTCTGCGGTAATCAACCATATGAAATCACATATGGTGCAATGCAGGAGCCGCCTGATCCTGTAAAGCTGAGCCGGAAACCTGATTTTCCTGTGGATCTTGTAAGAATTTTAGAAAAATGTGTGAAGTGGGATCCCGTAGAAAGATATGGCAGTTTCAGTGAGATAAGACAGGCGTTAAGCTGCGTCCATACAAATCTTTTTAAAGAAGAAAGCAAGTATTCCGACCTGGTACATATAGATCTGGAAGCGGATGGACTGAATAATAAAGGGGTTTCCCTTTTTGAACTTGGCAGAGAAGAGGCAGCTATGGAGTGCTGGCAGAAGGCCGCAGAAGTAGATCCTGTTCATTTCGAATCAAATTTGAACTTAAGTTACTATCAGTGGAAAAAGGTAAAGATCGCAGATGATGTTCTGAAGAGGCGTATTAATAGAGATCTGGCGAACAATTATGACAATTCCCAGTATTTTTGTCCGACAACGAGGATTTGGCTTGAAAGTGGTATGGCACCTTATGATGCATTAAAGATAATTGATGATCACCTGGATGCAATCGAATCAGATGATCCGATTGATAAAATTTTTATGCAGGATCTTCTTAAACTTAAGAATGATATTTCAGTGAATGGAAAACCCAAAAAAAATCTCCCTACCATGGCATGTTTTGCTACCTTAAATGAACATTCAGGACCTGTCTTTTGTGCTGATTTCTCACCGGATGACAAATATTTTTTATCAGGAAGTGCGGATAAGACGATTCGTTTGTGGGATGTGAACACCGATGATTGTATCAGAGTGTTTAAAGGTCATTCCGATGAGGTTCGGGCAGTGGCTTTTTTGCCTGGTGGCCGCCAATTTGTATCTGCAAGCTTTGATATGACCCTAAAAATATGGGACACAGACAACCCCGAGTGCGTAAGAACCTTAAAAGGACATGATTTTGATATCACATGCTTGGCTGTCACAAAAAACGGTCAAAGAATCCTGTCCGGAAGTTATAACGGGATCATTAAACTATGGGATATGAACACGGGTGATTGTTTATTAACCTATCAAGGCCATGAGCGGGGAGTAACAAGCGTATCCCTGGCGCCGGACAACCTGACATTTGTTTCAACGGCTTTTGATAATACTATGAGAGTATGGAGTGTAGGAACTGGCGATTGTACGCATGTCTTCAAGGAGACAGCGTACAGTGTAAGCTCAGCAAAATATTCTTTGGATGGTCGTTGTCTGGTGGCCGGCTGCAGCGATCAACTCATCCGATTGATTGATATTGCCACAGGGGGTTGTTTGAAAAAGTTTTCAGGCCATACTGGAGAAGTATCCTGGGTAGATATCTCTCCCAATGGGAAGTACATCCTGTCCGGTGGACGGGGAGGCGCGTATGCCGGTGCTAGCGACCGGTCAGTCCGGCTGTGGGATATGGAAAGCGGCAGATGTCGATGTACACTGACCACATTTTCTCCTCACGAGTTAAACATTAATTTTGTCTGTTTTTCAAACACGGGCCTTTACTCAATATCTGCCAGCAATGATAAAACATTAAAGCGGTGGGCTACATCCTACCCTGAATCTGACATGTCACTGTATACACCAGCGTTATCAAAACCCGTAGACTTTCAAGAATTGTCT
>JAUXCK010000354.1 GCA_030618925.1 Desulfobacteraceae bacterium | reverse complement strand
TATTCCCTTTTTTCAGATCTTTAATAAGGTGTTCATATGTCGTTGAAACCATTTCGGCAGTACCGGATATCTTTCGGGTGGTGATGCAAAAAGTGTTATTTTTTTTAAGCACCACAGGTTCACCCTTCTTGAGTTTGCCTGTTCTTATTTTAGGTCCCTGGAGATCCAGGAGTATCCCCACGGATCTGTTCATCTCCCTTGAAAGCGATCTTATGATGCGGATGGCATCTGTGTGGTCCTGGTATGAACCATGGGAAAAATTGAGCCGCGCAACATTCATTCCTGCATCAATCATTTTTTTCAATACAGGTCTGCTGTTAGAGGAAGGGCCGATGGTTGCGACTATTTTTGTTTTATTCATTAAAATATCTCCATCTTGTCAATGTCTTTTCAGGATAAAGGATCAGCCTTTGATCATTGCCTGCATTTTTTCTTCGGAATCTGCTTTAACGCATAAAGTTTGATCAATGTGAATTTCCCCGGATTTTAGCCAGAACCTGTCAAAAGGCCCGGCTGCCAGTGAGAGGGTATCATTTCCAGAAGGAATTGGGATCACTTTCCCTGTGAGGTGATCAAGCAGGGCCTTCCGGCTATCCAGTCCATAGTCTGATAACCGGATGTCAACCTGTGTGGTCGAATTGGCAACATTGACCACAACGAGCGTATTGTGGTTTTTATATTGGTTCTGAACCAGCGCCACCGACGATTGACAGGGATCAACCACGAGGCGACCCTGATTTCCGCGAGGATTGAAAGACGGGTCTGAATCCACCAGGGCGATGGTGTTATTTATATTTTTGGCAATCCATGATTCCACGCAGGACAGATTGCCGAGGGTTTGTTCGAGTGATTGTCTGATGGATTTTTTTCGTTTGATATTCCTGAGTTCTCCTGTTTCCCTCACCCGGTCGGTGTCGTTGGGAAGCCCCATCAGGTCATTAAAATAGATGGATTTTACATGTCGGCCCATAAGCGCAAAGGACAATGTCTTAAATGCAAGATATCTTTTGACTTCTACCGCCGGGTCATCCAGTTTTGTCAGTGCATCGCGTGTGGAGACGCAGAGTTCATAGGGTTCTTTGCCGGCTATGATCTTGGTAACGAAGAAGTCCAGGGCACTATTTTGTTCCAGCTGATGGGTGCTGATCCCCAAGGCCCGGGCAATGTGAGCGGGTGTGTGAATGGATGCCTTGAGCTTTAGTAATTGAGCGTCTTCTGTAAAATCCCTGAACAATGCCCTGGCGGCTCCTTTGGGTTCAAGGTTGGCCTCCACACACACTTTTTTGAATTCAGAAAAGGGAAATTGACGTTTGGGCGCGCTTTTATATTTCACATATGCATTGTTTTCCCGGACAACCTGGATAAAATGCCTTCGCTGCTCATAGGTGAGCAGCGGATCCGCCCCTCCGCTGCCGTTCACGGATTTTCCATCATGGCTCTCGTCAAGGCTGAACCGGATGCGGTCATGGGCAATGTCATAACGCGACACCATTTTGTCAATTTCCAGTAAAGGGCGTGCATCCGCAGAATTAAACACGACCGGCAGCATGCTTGCCAGATGAAAGTCGTACATCATTGGCGGCGGTGCCTGTTTATCAGCCATTTGCTTCAGAATCGAGCTCAGCGGCGCATTGACCTCAAGATTTGGCACAATTCTGGGGGAAACCATGTCCATGGACAGATAAAGAATCTTCAGCAGCTGGCCGCCTTCAGGCAGCCCGAAACAGGATGTCCCCCATTTTTTAAATGCAAAATTGGCGGCATCGAGTCGCAGCATGTTCAGGTCCATTTTCAGGTACCATGAAAAATCATCGATCAGAAATTTCAGCCCCTCAAATGTTGTCGTGTTCAAATCGACCTGAACATGGCTGAATGTGGTCAACACCCGCACGGGTTCACCGAAAATCGCTGTATCGCAGCCTTGATAAATGCCTGCATATAAACCCGCATCACCGGCGTTTAACCCCATTGCGGGGAGAAGCCGTAAGAGAAGGTCTTTTGTTTTCTGAATATCTTTTGAAAAAATAAAGGGGGTGTGCCGGGTTTCCTGGGTGTCGGACACCACAAACAGGTCATCAGGATGTATATCCGTTCTGGCGGCAAGAAACTCTCTAAATCCAGCGATGTAAGCAACATCATTGTCCAGCAGCATCTGGTCATTTATTATTTTGTGAAAAATCGACAGAATGTCGATGACTGCAAAAGGGATGGGCGCCAGTCCCTGTTCCTCAAATTTCTGATTTATTGCGGATACTTTTTCCTCATGGGTCTGATCCCCATGGATGCCCCCGGGGTGTCTCCGAAACAGGGTAAAAAGCGGAAATGGTCGGGGGCGAAAGATCTGATCAAAATCACCCCGGGCCAACCGTGCCCTGTATTCTTCCTCGGAAAACACAAAAAAACATTCGCCTGCCCGATCATCTCCTTTCAAAAACTGCTGGAATCTGGGATTCTCCATATCCACATGGTTGAGAACAAAATCAGCCATGGAATAGAACTTTTCCATCATTGATTCAAATTGTTTATTTGTTCCATATGGGGCATGAATGTTGTTTCTTGTGATTTGTGAGAATCCACCATCGTTAAACCGGCTGTCAGAAATATCACAGGCCGGTAGAAGGTGCAGTCCTCTTATGGCCGGGAAGTGGGCGGCTAAAAATTTTTCAAGGGTGGCCAGAGTGGCCTCCCCTTTGCTTTGAACGCTGTCGGCATATGAAATGAGCACTGTTTTCTGTTGGATCCGGGAAAGCGGGTCCCCGGCATCATAGGCCATATCTTTTTGTTTAATCCCTTCTGCTTTTTCTGCCCAGACCGCCTCAAGTGCCGATATCCAGTATCGGCTGATTCTATCCGCAAGGTCTTCATTGCCCTGCCGGCTGAAAAGATGTGAAAAGATGGCCTTGATTTCACCCGATTTTCCCGAATCAGGCCTGCTAAAATCTGGTGGTTTCCAGGGATTCTCATTCCCCATTGTTCGAAAAAATCCTTCCGCAGGCGAGCCGGGTTTAATCCTCTGTGAAAATAGCATATGCCAAGGTTAACTGATCGTGAAGATTGAAAAAATTATAGATCAGTCGCCACATGTTGTCAAACTATCATTCTCAAGTTTCACACCCCAAAACCCAACAAAACATGTAAACGGCAAGGATGGGGTTTATTTGTTGTAATATCTTCACTGAAAAAGACAATAGTCAGATGGAAATACAGCAAAACCAATGGAAGATGTTGAAGATTCCGGGTGGCCTGAATTTGATCAATATCGGCTTGACATGGGATCCTTTTAAAATATACTCTCCATGCTGACCGTTTAGATTTGAATCAGGGCCGCAATTAAAATTCATGAAATACAATCACTCAATTTTTCACAATAAAAAAATAAAGAAAACACAATGAAATATAAAAATCTTATTGTTGAACAAAGCGGAGACATTGCCATTGTCTACCTCAATCGACCGGACAGACTCAATGCGCTCAGTATAGATTTACTACATGAAATCACCACTATTGCCAAC
>JAUXCK010000210.1 GCA_030618925.1 Desulfobacteraceae bacterium | reverse complement strand
GTGATGATTTTTGATCAGTTTTGCAGCAATGAAGTGGGATGCGCTCTTCACATTAAACAGCCCTCAAGGACAAAAAACACCCCCATCCGCGCCTTTCATGCCATGGGATAGGGGTGTTGTGCAGTTTCAAAATGTTTTGATGCGTTTGACCCGGATCAAACAGGTTGCCCTATTTGGTTGTTGGGGCCGCATCCGAACCAGTTTGGGGCATCTCTGTTTTTGATGTCACGGCTTCTTCAATACTGATGAGCTCGATGTCAAAAATCAGCGTTTCATTTGGACCTATTTTTCTTCCAGCTCCGCGGTTTCCGTAGCCCAGTTCAGGCGGGACAAAAAGTTGCCATTTTGATCCGACTTTCATGAGCTGAAGTGCTTCGGTCCAGCCTTTAACCACCCGGTTGACTGAAAAAGTCGCCGGTTTATTTCTTTTGTACGAACTGTCAAATTCTGTGCCGTCAATTGTGGTTCCCTTGTAATGGACTTTTACCCGATCTGTTGCTTTAGGTTTTTCACCAGAACCATCTGTAACTATTATATATTGTAGACCGCTTTCAAGAATAACAACACCTTCTTTCTTTTTGTTTTCTTCAAGAAATTTATCGCTTTTCTCCTTATTCTCAACAGCTTTCTTATCCATTTCCTCTTTTTTCTTCTTCCGGATTTCCTGCTGAAAATCCTTCATGGCCTGTTTGATCTCCTCCTCGGTCAAAAGAGGAGAATCGGTTTCTTCTATTCCATCCCTGAGGCCCGTGGAAAAAATGTCCGCACTGATATGAAAACCGAGTTCCTTAAATTTCTTTCCCATGTCATATCCCATCCCATAACTGGCCTTGTCTTCCAGGGATACCAGGTCTGAGGCAGAAACTTTCACGGCACTCGATGGGGAAGGCGTGTCTGTTTGAACCATAGATTCCTGTTTGTCACAGGCAGTCAGTAATAATGTAGCAGGTAAAAACACAAAAAGTATAATAAAAACAATCCTATTCATCATAATCCCCCGATTTTCTTTAGATTAATAAAAAATAAAAACACCTTTTTCGATGCCTCTGTATGGCTAAATTCGAGTGTGATGTCAAGGAAGTATTTTGAAAACACGACACCTATAGCGCATCTTCCTATTTATTTTGGTATTTTTTGGTGATTTGCATAAAAGGCTTATGACTTATTAATCATAATTGAGGCATCCACTGCAATGGGTTTTCCATTGCTTACAACAAGGGGGTTGATGTCTATTTCCCGGATAAATGGATAGGCACTTCCAAGCGCGCCGAGGCGTACAAGAATTTCGGCCAACTCCTTCCTGTCAACCGGTGCTGACCCTCTGAACCCATTTAAAAGTTTAACATTTTTGAGTCGATTGAGCATCCCGGCTGCATCAACCCTGCTCAGCGGTGCAACAGCAAAAGTGGTGTCATCAAGAATTTCTGCCAGTATCCCTCCGAATCCACACATCACACAGGTGCCGAACTGCGGATCCTGGATCAGCCCTGCGATAAGTTCCACATGACCTTGAATTTGCGGCTGAATCAGGATATCCCCCCCCCCTGACATGGCCTGATCCACTTCGGCAAATGCGGTGATGAGTGCCTCAGAAGATGAAATTCCCAGACGCACCAGACCCAGTTCAGTTTTATGAATTTCACCGGAAGGCAGCCCCTTTAGCACAACAGGAAAACCATAGTGCAAAGCCGCCTCTATCGCCTCATCCTTTGACGCAACACGTGTTTCACGGACCACAGGAATCCCGGCTGCGGAAAGAATCTGTTTGGACGCGTACTCATCCAGTAACCCCTCTTTATTATTGAACTTTTCATGAAGGTTTGGGGGTAGAACAATGTCGGGCCCAGGGGAACCTTTTAACCATTGTGTTTTATGGTCACTATTTGCTTTATGCTTAAACATCGCAGCCATACATTCCACAGTCCTGTATAACTCGCGGAATGCAGGAAGGCCTAAACCCTGAACATGAATGATATACTCGCGAACTTCTTTACGCCTTCCCAGGACCCATGAAAATACCGGTTTTCCCGCTCTTTCAGCGATTTCAGCCAGGGGTGAAAAATCGGGTATGCGACCGGTTGCCCCGACAAAACATTGAAACAGAATCGCGTCGATATTGGGATCAGCGCACACTGCTGAAAATACTGTGTGGTATACTTTATTAAACCCGTTGCGTTCGACTGCCGGAAACAAATCAACGGGATTGGCCGGCGGCATCCATTCCGGGAATACGGTTTCAAGGGAATCCCGGGTTTCTTTAGACAGGTCAGCCATCTTGAGCCCCAGTTTATGGATAAAATCGGAAGATACGATGCCGACTCCCCCGCTGTTGGTCAGAACAACAACCCGTCCCTGATAATGCTGCGGCAGATGAGGAAACATTGAAAGCGTGCGGCAAAGGTCCATCATCTGCATAAAATCCAGCGCCTCGATCACACCGGCTTGCGCCAGCGCCCCTTTTATCACAGCGCCGTCTCCTGCAAGACTTGCTGTATGGCTCATGGCCGCTTCAGCCCCTTTTTCACTTTTTCCCCCCTTGAGGACAACGATGGGTTTTTCAGAATCACGGCACAATCCGACAAATCGCCTGCCTTCAGGGATGGATTCAAGATACAGCCCTATGACAGCAGTATCCGGATCCTGCATCAGGTATTCGAGAACATCGCATTCATCCACATCCATCTTGTTGCCGATAGAGCAGACTTTGCTGAACCCCATAGTCCCGTGTGAGAAGATATCGATAAGAAACCCGGCAGCAAGCATGCCGCTCTGAACGACCAGGGACACGTTGCCCTCTATCATCCCGTCATCCCAGATCGTGGGAACCACAAAGGAGAAGATATGTTTGTTCCTCACATCAACAAGCCCCATGCAGTTGGGGCCCCAGATGCGCATCCCGGCATCCGTTGCAAGCTGCCTGACAGTTTCCTGAAGCCTTTTTCCGTTGTCGCCGGTTTCCGCAAACCCGGCGGATTGAATCATCACGCCTTTTATGCCGCAGTCTGCACATTCCCTGATCACAGCCGGTATTCTGGACGCCGGTACATAAATAATGGCGAGATCCACAGGGTCGGGTACCTGCTGGACCGAAGGATAACAGACAAGACCCTCTATTTCAGGATAGCGTGGATTTACCGGGTAAATACCGCCCTTGAATCCCCTGATCAGGTTTGCAAGGATGGCATATCCTCCCTTTCTCTTGTTGGCGGTAGCCCCTATCAACGCGATACTTCCGGGTTTGAAAAAAAATTCCATAACGATATTTCACCTTTTATTTTGGCATTCAGGCCCTCTATACCGGCAGAATCCCCCATTAAATCGATTGACATAAATCCCGACTCTGGCTAAAAGTGTATGGCATATCTGCCGGACTTGATCAAGAAAGATCAGGGGTGACGGCATTAGACTTTATCAACCCCATTGACTGTGAAAGAGGGGCGCTCAAGAATGAGATGGTTTTAAACTGGGGTACCCCTATAGAAGTGATGCGGGGAAAGCTGTTTGGATCAAAAGGAATTAAAAAAAAAGTTTGTCTCCCTTCATGGGGATGCCAAAATATCGCCACACGGTTATTTCTCTCCGGGAAGGGTAAATCTGATCGGAGAGCACATCGACTACAATGGCGGCTTTGTTCTGCCCTGTGCGCTAACGCTTGGCACTTATCTCTTTGCCTCCAAAACAACGGATAATTTTATTCACCTGTCTTCCTTGAATTTTGACTATTCGGCAAAAATTCATTTAAGTGACATCACCAAAAAACAGGGGGATGAATGGGTCAACTACCCGATCGGTGTTGTGAATGAATTTATAAAAAAGGGCATGCCCATAACCGGGATGCGATTTTTATTTGCCGGCAATATCCCGGATGGGGCAGGGCTTTCCTCCTCGGCTTCAATCGAAATGGGGACAGCTTTTGCCGTCAATGACCTGTTCGATAGCAGGATTGACATAATAGAACTTGTAAAAATGGCCCAAAAAGCTGAAAATAATTTTGTGGGCGTCAAGTGTGGTATCATGGATCAATTTATTGTGGGAACCGGAAAAAAAGACCATGCCCTGTTTTTGAATTGTGACGATTTGACCTATGACCATATTCCCATACATCTGGAATCATACAAAATTGTCATCTCCAACACCAATAAAAAAAGAGAACTTGCCGACTCTAAATACAATGAACGATATAATGAATGCCGAAAAGCCCTGGATATTGTTAATCAGCACAGACGGGTCGGGCATCTTTGCAGTTTGACCCTGGATGATTTTTCTAAAATTCAAAATAGTTTTCCGGATCATACCCTCTATAAACGGGCACGCCACGCGATCACTGAGAATCAAAGGGTTAAGGAGGGTGCAAGGGCATTAAAAAACGGTGAGCTAAAGACCTTTGGAATTCTGATGAATCAGTCCCATGACTCCCTGCGGGACGACTATGAGGTTACCGGTGTCCACCTGGACACACTGGTGGAAGAGGCCAGAAAAATTCCTGGCGTCCTTGGCGCAAGGATGACCGGGGCTGGATTCGGGGGCTGCAGTATCAACCTGGTCCATAAGGAAAGCATCGAGCTGTTTTGTGAGAAGGTCGGCCACTCCTATAAAAAAAAGACCGGTATCAAAGCCGATTTTTATGTTGTTGATATCGGTAATGGCGTAAAACGCTTATCCTGACGCTTTTCCATGTGATGGGAGATAGCGGTGCTTGATCATAAGGGTTTTCTTGTGATATTGTTCGAAGGGGTCATTAATTTTAAAGACGCTTAAATCCAAAAGGATGTCCATGCCGTCAGAATATGCAGTGCCCTTTATAAACGCCTTAAACGAATACCCGGACAGGCTTCGCTCCCTGTCGTCAGACGGACAAAAAAGTATTGGTTATTTCTGCACATACACGCCTGTTGAAATCATTCATGCCGCCGGTTTTCTACCCATCAGAATAATGGGCGGTAAAGGACCCGTTGAAAAGGCCTATTCCCTGGCGCCAGATTTTATATGCCCCTACATGAAGCGTTCTCTGGAGAAGGCGCTTGCAGGAGAATTCGATTTTCTGTCGGGCATCATCCAGGGATATACATGTGATGTTGCCTGCGGACTCATTAATATATGGGAAGAAAATATTGGTGGGAAACTGTTCCATACACTTCCATTTCCCTACATGGATTCACGTGCATCCAGGATTTTTTTTCGAGCAGAAATAAGTAGACTTGTTGACCATCTGAATCAGATCGGCGGCACCTATACGCCGGGTGCCCTTGAAAAATCATTGTCACTTTATGACGAGATACGCACCCTGATTCTGGGTCTGAATGACACGACAGTTCAAAACCAGTTGGTGACAGCAGGTGACCTGTTTTACATTGTTCAGGCAGGCGCGGTGATGCCGCCCGAGGCCTACCTTGATATGCTCCTCAGGCTGAAAAAAAATCGGGGTTACGAGCCGGAGCCCCTGAATGGCATTCCTATTTTAATCAGCGGCAGTTTGATAGAATCCTTTGAAGTATTTAAGACCATCGAAGCACTGGGAGGACAGGTTGTAGCAGACGAGCTGTGTTCCGGCACCCGGCATCTTAATCCGGCAAATGGGGAAGGAAACGATGCTGTCGGCCGTCTCATTGATCGTCATTTTAAGCGCTTCCCTTGTCCATCGCGGGCAAGGGCAACCCGCAGGGCATCACACCTTGATGCATTGGTAAAAAAGTCCGGCGCAAAGGGCGTCATTT
>JAUXCK010000277.1 GCA_030618925.1 Desulfobacteraceae bacterium | reverse complement strand
CTGGTGCCTTTCAAGAGAGGTCCTGGATAATCTGGATAAGGTCAAGGGATTGATGAACGGGTTTGAGAAGTCAGTTTCTCGTTCCTCTGTCATGATTTTCAGGAAGATCAACACCGTACTCAACAGTATTGACCGCCTGGAAGTGAGGGGGAGGGATTCGGCCGGTATTTCTTTGATGTTTATTTTAACACAGGATGAATATCTAACATTCAGGGAATCCCTTGCGAACGAAAATGTCGATCGGCAAATTGAGGATCGATTGGGTCAGGATCCCTTGGTTAACCAGGGAATCGGGATGAATGAGTTGACGGATGGAAATGGTCAAAAACGGATATCCGTCACCTTCACCTATAAGATTGCTGCTGAAGTCGGCAACCTGGGGGATAACATCCGGTATTTGAGGCGGCAAATCACGAATGATTCAATACTTCAGGTCATGACCTGCTGTCAACATTTGCATCACACCGTATCTGCCCATACCCGGTGGGCATCGGTCGGGGCCATTTCCGAACCAAACTGCCATCCGGTTGACAATTCGGTGATAACGGACGGCAGGAGGGAAAACAGCCTCATCCATGTCTGCTTGAATGGCGACATTGATAATTATCAGGCGCTTAAAGAAGCGCATGAAAAGAACGGGATCCGCATTCATCGGGATATCACGACCGATACGAAGATCATTCCGCTGCAGATCGAAAAATATATCACAAAAGGGTGTACTATCGAGGATGCATTTCGAATGGCGGTTAGCGATTTTGACGGGTCACACGCCATCTCCATGCATACAGACCTGGCACCCGGAAAATTGTTCCTGGCCCAAAAGGGAAGCGGTCAGGCGATTTTTGTCGGCATGGCGGATGGGCACTACATGCCGACTTCAGAAGTTTACGGTTTTGTCGAAGAAACGGCCGATTACCTGAAAATGGACGGAGAGAAAATCGTTGACGGGAAGAACGGCAGGACACAGGGGCAAATCTTTATTCTCGATCAAGCGTCAGAAGGCGGTGTTGAAGGCATAAGGGCGCTGCAGTATGACGGGACACTGGTTCAGCTGAGTAAAAAGGATATTAAACATACGGACATTACATCGCGGGACATTGACCGGCAGGGCTTTCCTCATTATTTTTTAAAAGAGATCTCTGAATCGCCGATTTCCGTGGCAAAGACATTGCAGAACCGCTGGAAGATCAATAAAAGCGCCAACCATCAATATGTGGTTACCCTTGATGAGAAAGTCGTGCCACCCCATGTAAAAGAGGCATTGACGGAAAACAGAATCCGCAGGATATTTTTTGTGGGTCAGGGTACGGCCGGCATCGCAGCCCAGGCCTGTGCAGACATTCTGAATTATTACATAAATGATTTGACACTCAATATCACTGCATTAAAAGCATCAGAACTCAGCGGATTCAAGCTGGGCGAATTTGATGATGAAAAAAGCATGTCCGATACGTTAATGATCGCCATCAGTCAGTCCGGCACCACTACGGATACAAACCGCACAGTCGATATGGTCCGGGAGCGGGGCGGGCTGACCCTTGCCATCGTGAACCGAAGGGATTCGGATATCACCTTCAAGGTGGACGGGGTTATCTATACGAGCAGTGGGCGGGATATCGAGATGTCCGTTGCTTCAACCAAGGCATTCTATTCCCAGATTGTTGCCGGTGCAATTCTGGGGTTGTATATTACAGGGCTCAGGGGAGGACGCAATAATGATTTTATCACCGGGGAAATAAAACGGCTCCTTTCATTGCCCGATCACATGCAAAGAGTCCTTGACATGAAAGATACAATAAAGGATTCCGCCCAAAGGCTGGCGTTATCCAGGACCTATTGGGCAGTCGTGGGCAGCGGTCCCAATAAATCTTCTGCTGATGAAATACGAATCAAACTCAGTGAGCTCTGTTACAAGACCATATCATCGGACTTTGTGGAAGATAAAAAGCATATCGACCTGTCATCCGAGCCCCTTATTATTGTCTGCGCTGCAGGCACACGGAGCAACGTGATAGGGGATATTATTAAAGACACGGCAATTTTTCAGGCACATAAGGCGATTCCGGTTGTCATTGCGGATGAAGGAGAAGAACGGTTTGCACCTTATGCAGCGGATGTGTTTCATGTCCCGGTGGCGGGTGAGCATCTGGCACCCATTATCAATACGCTGGTTGGCCATATCTGGGGGTATTATGCGGCCCTTGCCATTAACAGCGGGTCGAGCTTTTTGTATGCTGCACGTGAGGACATCAAGAACGCAGTAGATAGATATGCAGAAGATGGATTGGACGTTTTTGAGGTGTTGCTGGAGAAAGGCTTCAGGGAGAAGATCGCTGCTTTCTATGCTGAATTCAGAAGAAAAAGAGCGGAAAACCGGTTTCCCGGCATCATGGGAATTGATGCAGCGTCTAATTTAACATTGTTGTTGAAATATCTGTCCGGCCGGCTTCCGGTGTCTGATTTTGAACTTGATTTCGGGAAAAAGGGGACACCCTTGAATATGCTGAATACGCTTTTCGAATGTCTCGGGGAAGCGATTAACAATATGGTGCGACCGGTGGATGCCATCAAGCACCAGGCCAAGACGGTCACTGTGGGGACGAGCCGTATCAGTGAACATGTTGAGGGGATCCTTTTTGATGCACTCGGGAAATATCACCTCAATGTCTCGCAGTTGATAAACCGGAATGTGAGTGTATTGAAAAATTTGCAGGGAATTATATCTGAGATAAAGGGTGCCATCCTCTATCGGATCGAGAATTTGAATCTCCTCGGGGAGCCGACAGATGATACCCGGATAGAGATTATACAGAAAGACGGGGTGTTGAAACCGATTCCATCACGTGTTGAAGGTGACAGGCTGTTGAAAGGCACCAAACGGATCATCATTCATCAGGGAAATGTGTATATCGGTAAGGGGCGAAAAGATGACCGGAGTATTGTGGTCATACCGATTATCTCCGCATCTTCAGCAACCCCCAATATCATAGATACTCTGCTGCTGCTCAATGTCGGCTTTAAAGAGGACGTGACCCTTTTCGTCAAAAAGAAGGCCCTTGGCGGAAAATACGAACATATTAAAAATATTGTTCAGGAAAACAATATTGACTGGAACGATGAACTGCTGGAGAAAGTGACGATGACGGATCTGTTTGGCAGGTCAGCAGAAAAAATCGGTGAATTTATCGCGTCCCAGGCATAAAATCAACATTTCTAATTGCACCCTCTTGACAAGTTTTCCTTGACCCATGTCCTCATATTTGCTAAAGAATCCACAGATTTTTTCACCCTTTTTGACTTCTCCACCCTTTTCGTAAATCTAAGGATAAACATAACAGAATATGGACACACTTTTTTCACCAAGATGTCTTCCCCGGTATTTTGTACTGATACTGTCCCTGGTCCTGTTTTTTTATGGGTGCAGCAGCAAAGTGGAGCCATTGCCCATTGAAAAAATCAAACAGACCCTCAAAAATGTTCCCACCTACACCATTATACTGGAAGACATGAAAGATGAGGGAAATTTTTTCAAGTCATATTTCCATAAGTACCGTGTGGTTCAGGAAGCTGATGCCCGGACTTCTGATTGGCTGGAAGTTTCGAAAGAGGTTTATCTGCTGAATGAAAATTTTCTAGGTATGAGCCTTGTGGTCAAAAAGGAAGGCGTATTCAGTTCGGTGGTGTCACCCCCGGGGTATGAATATGTCGGGGATGCCCAATATGGGCAATGGCGCAGGGACAGTCATGGCAATTCTTTCTGGGAATGGTATGGGAAGTATGCATTGGTGACGAGTCTTTTCGGGGGCTGGTATCGGCCAATATACATGAATGATTATAACAGTTACAGACAATACCGGTCCAGGAACACACCTTATTACGGTCGAAACAAGGAGTTTGGCTCTTCCGGATCAATTGTGAAAAAGAAAAAGCCGAATTTTTACTCTCGCCATATGGCCCGGCAGGGCTCCAAAAGATCTTCTTTTTCAAATAAGGTGTCCAAAAGGGTAGGGCGTACCAGGACCAGTTATCGCGGGCGATCAGGCGGTTACGGGAAATAGCCATGAATTTAGATAATTTAATTACTGCTGTCATTCTAATAGCCATTTTTTATGTGCTTTTTTTTATCGGAAAGCTGATTAATGACGCGCTTCACCGGGAATACAATCTCACCGAACAGCTTGTGGAAAAGGACAATCCGGCAGTCGCGCTGGCTGTTGCCGGATACTATTTCGGGATGGTCATCGCTATCGGCGGCACTTTGGTGGGGCCTACCGGCGGTATTGTGGATGATATCATAGATCTTTGCATTTATGGCCTGTTGAGTATTGTACTTCTGAACCTGTCCTGGTTTTTGTGCGACAAACTGCTGTTGACTCAGTTTAAGGTCTCAGATGAGTTGATCCGGGATCAAAACCAGGGAACCGGCGTCGTATCCTGCAGCGTCAGTATTGCATCCGGCCTGATTATTTTTGGTGCGGTTTCAGGAGAGGGCGGGAGCATCTGGACGGCCATAGGATTTTGGGCGCTCGGTCAGTTGATATTGATTCTGGCCGTCAAAATTTATAACCTGATAACCCCCTTTAATATTCATGATGAAATTGAAAAAGACAATGTGGCTGCCGGCATAAGCCTTGCCGGCGTTATTGTTGCCATGGGTATCATCGTGGGGCTTGCCGCAGAAGGCGATTTCATCTCAT
>JAUXCK010000169.1 GCA_030618925.1 Desulfobacteraceae bacterium | reverse complement strand
TCGCCTGGGCCGTGATGGGAAAAGATCAGACAGCATTTGTCGGTGTTGGCTTCAATCTCATCTTTCATCCACTCAAACTGCGTTCTGTCCATGACTCCGAGTGACAGGGTTTCCAGATGTCGACCCTCCTCAGAGTTGTAGTTGGCCGTATTGAGCACAATACAGTGGATATAGGGTTTCGGACTAAAACTGTAATAACCCTCTTGCGGGTATCCGGCAGGCATATCGGAGAAGCCGTGCCAATACGGATCACTGGTGCTTCCCTTGTAGATTTCGATGCTTTCATTCAGGTCGGAAAGTGGCTCTGCATCAGGTGACCCGATGGCATCGACAAGTTTACCCACAAACAGTTCATTGTTAAAGGTCCCCATAAATTCAATATCATGATTTCCGATGACTGCATACCAGGGCGGCTCGAGCCCTTCAGGATCAATGGGAGCAACCCGTTGGTGCCGGATATCATCCTGGTAGTCTGAGGGGAGTATGCCATCGGCGATTTCCACAAACCATCGCAGCTCATGTTCCAGATCCGTGTCAGTATGGTCGCCGGTAGTGATGACAAAATCAAGGGGAGCGGAATGGTGATGATTGTTAATGGAGCGGATGACTGCATCCCAGGTAAGGCCTGTGAGGTGATCCTGCAGCCTGGAGGTCGTGGGGATTTTGTCAAGCAGTGGTCCCAAGTTTATCATACCGAGCAATTTGAGATTTTTTGCCCTCAGATAGTGATCCGGATCGATAATATGCACATCCGAAACCTGGGCGATATCCAGAAGCATCCCCGGGTGGCCGGTAGCACTTGAAAGGGTGTGGAAAGCACCCAGATCATTCCTCTCCTTGATGGTTTCAGAGGAAAAAGCAACTGCCTTGAATAGACCGGAAAACATGAACAGGGCACTGCAGGCGCCTGATAGCGTAAAAAAACTGCGGCGTGTCATCGACAATAGTTTTTTTTCCATCAGTCGACCGCTTTGAAACTTTAACCTTGGCATTTTTACCTCTTACTGCCACAACTTTTCCGATCATATAAAACAATTAATAACGAATTAATAAGATGAAAATTCAGAAAATTTTATTATTCCAGCGTTTCGATAGTGAGGCGCACTGTATATGGACAACCTCCCTGCTGGATCAATATAAATGCCTGCCGCAGCGACAAAATCGGTGTGGGAGGGCACCCCCCATAAAGGAATTATCGCTTTTTCACCGGAATACATGCGCCTTGATGCGACCTTGGTGATGACTGGCGGCGTAGCGTAGTCCTCATTCGGAAAATTCACCCGATACAGACTTGCCTGATTTTCGATTTGAAGAAACGGGATAAACGGCCCTAAATCTCCATTACTCCCGTTGAATGCCGCAAGATAGAGTTGCCCATCACACTGCTTAATAAAATTGATCGTTGAACCACCAAAGGATTTCTCAAGATCGTCTGTGATCACAAGGTTATTTTTATTCCAGGTGACGACATTTTCTGTATCAAAGCCGTCTTCGACCTTTGAACTATTAGAGAGATAAAAATGGAGCAGATTGTTGTCCCATGTTGCAAGAAGATATCTTCCATCTGCCAGCATGGTCATGGCTACGGCACCTGCCTTATCCTTCAGGGGATCATTTGTCCGGTCAATATAGTAGTCATACATGACCGGTGCCTCCGGGTTTGAGACATCGAAAAAGTAAATTTTGGAAACAACCGCCTCTTTGTATTCTTCCAGGGGTACGACCAGTATATCTCCAACTGCGCTCATGCCGCCGGCATGCCACAGCAGACCGGTGTCCACATCGATTGCGTTAATAAGCTGGTCTTCAAATGGCGGGAACGAGGAATCCATCAGGTTTGACCCAAATGTGCCGGAAGATGGCCTTGATGCCATCCTGGCAATGAAGATTGAACCGGTCCGGTCAAGGATATTGCTTCCTGATATCACGATATACGGCCCGTTGCGCAGTCTTTGTATCCCCTGGAAATGGTTATCGATCCCAATACCATTGACGATTGCCTGAGTATATCTGGGCCATGGTATCAGGCCATTGTCCCAGAAAGAGAGTCCCTCTGGCCAGGGCCAGATTCTGTCGAATTCTCCTTCAGTATCTTCAACACATGGGTTGGTCCCGACAAATTTGTTGTCAAGTACATGTATCAGCCACGAATGGGTATCATCGTCACATTCAACAGTCACTATGTGATCTCCTGTTTCATCTCCAGGGACATACGTGTATGTATTACCGGCTATACCCGGGATAATTTTATCATCCAGGTACCAAACGAATTCATTCCGGGCAGGGTAGACCTCAATGGAAAAGAGCATGGTCTCATCCGGGTTCATAACGATTGCTTTTTCCTCTGGTGTAGACAAGATGATGCAACCGGAAAATATCAAACCAAACAGCACCAGGACCGCTTTTTGAATGATTCTTAACATGACAGGATAACCCCCCTTCTTAACGCCTGCTTGATGAAACGATGGAATGTGTTAACCCTCATAAACAATCTTATGCAAAGAAAGAGGGCAGATCAATATTTTTATTTATGAACATCGTTTATATGAAAGATGAATTTTTGTCAAGGACAATATGGACACTAAGATCTGTCAGGTGGTCAAGTAATGTCATCCGTAGACTCGCCTTGTTTCGCTCGGATTTTTTCCAGTCTGATTAGGGTCTCTTTGTGTGTTTTCCTGTTTATGGGGAACCAAATCAGAAGCGGAAGACTGATGAGGACAAGGAGCGCAGGAACAGGTCCAAAAAAGAGACGGATCCCCAGAAGGGATTGGTCTGATTGGGCCATCTCAGGAACAAACTGGAAAAGTTTTAGGGCCCAGCCCCCGATAAAAAGCCCAAGGGCATCTGAAATTTTACCAAGAAGCCCCTTCAGACCGTAGTACATGCCCTCGCGCCGCTCTCCTGTCATGAGCTCGTCATATTCTATCACATCCGGCAGTATTGACCAGGGAAGGACCCATTGAGCTGACATCCCAAAGGCGGAGATAAACAGGAGGATATATATGACGCTGCTCTTTCCCTGGGGAATGAAATAGGACATGGATAAGGTGCCAAAGGCAATGAACAGGCCCAGGGCATACGTGGGCCCTTTTGCCCATCTGTCCGACAGCCACTTCCAGAAAAAGAGAAAAATTGAAATGGTTCCGATATAGAGCGTCATGAGCAAAGGGATTTTATCTTTCATATCGAGCTGGTAGGTTATATAAAAGGACATGTATGACATGACCAGCATAAAAGCCATGCCCGTGATCAGCCCCTGTCCCAGGATAAAGTTATAAGGCCTGTTCCTGAAGCAGACCAGAACAGATTTGACGGCAGGTAGTCGTGATGGCTGACTTTCAGTATCTTTGTCCATCTTGACGCCAAAATATGTTACAAATATACAGAGTACAGCGAAAACGCCGAACAGAATCCCCATGAGCATCCAGCCTATGCTCTGGGTCATATACAGTCCTGCGATAAGGGGTGGAAGCGCCGCACCGGCCATGTATCCGATGCTTCCGCCGATCATCCGGAAGGTGGTAAGGCTTGTTCGCTCGTCATAATCCCTGGTCAGCTCGGGTGTCATGGCGTAGTAAGAAACCGATACAATTGTGAGAAAGAAATAAAAGAGAAAGAAAGAGATAAGCATGTAGGCAATCGTCATGGTTTCGGACAGGCCTTTTGGAATTGCCCAAATCAGCGCAAATGTAATGCCAAGGGGCAGTGTCCCAAAAAGGAGATATACCTTCCGTCTGCCGAACCGGGATCTGGTTCTGTCAGAAATCCAGCCGAAAAGCGGATCGTTCACAGCGTCCCATAGTTTGCCCAGGAGAAGTATAGTTCCCACAAGGGCGGGATCAATATGCACCACATCGGAAAAAAAGAAAAGCAGAAAGAACGCTACAGCGGACAGGTGTAGGGATATTCCGATATCGCCGAAAAGGTAATATATTTTTGTGGACAGGGGTAATTTTGATTGAAATGAGGATGGGATCTTCGTATGATTGTTCATGTCCTGATTTCTCCTTTGGAATTTTCAAGATGCCGTGCTGCAGCCAGCAGGAATTCATCGGCTTTAACGACCTTCACCTTTTTCGTGTTCAGCGTTTCTACAAAATGGTACACATCGGTGATGGTGGTTCTGTAGGCGAAAAGGTGAACCCCTATGAACCTTGGTGTGGGGCCTGGTTCATCCAGCAGTTTTTTGACGCCGGCAAGCGTATCATCGGCACTGTCTGACACGTTGTCCAGCGGCGGCCAGGAATTTGCCACAAACGCCCGTTTTTTTGAAGTATAGCCGGGTGTTCTCCCAAAATTTACATAGCCTCCCAGAAAACCCAGAAAGTTATCCGACGCCTTGAGATGTTCCCGAACAACTTTTGTGGGCGGATCTCCGATGTAGGAAGTTAAAACCTTGATTCCTGCCCTGCTGCATACCTCTGCGCTCTCCTTCAGGTAAGCCCTGAGGTTTGAAACCAAAGGAGGGACAATATATCCTGCCCCTGAGGGCCCTGCGATGAGGTAATCCGAGGGCAGGAGATTTTTATAATAATATCCTAACAGTGCAGGTGCGATATCCACGAGCAGGGGCTGGGTTTCCCAGTTAAAAGGAACCATTCCACGTTCCTGTCGGCGCCAGTTCCCGAGTTCAGCAGTATTCATGAGGAGAAGTTGATCCCCGTCAGAAAGCGTGAATGTAAGATAAATTTTGTCATTCTCCAGATTGACAGAATCATAAGACGCGTGGTCCTGCTTGCAGTCCACCATTGCCGGAAGATCGCTGTGAAAGGAAAAGTTGGTGGCCAGGTGGGATGGAATCAACCGCAGTCCGTTTGAGGAGAGGTGAAGCATGAATGAAAATTCATCATCCCTTAATGTATGCCATCCGAATATGGTAGGAAAAGGCGTTGCCTTGACAGCCCTCTGAATGCTGGATGCGAGCTTTGTTTCTTCTGAGCCCAGCCCCATAAGAAACAACCCGATCCTTTTGATTAATTTGTCCAGATGGAATGTAAAAAACAGATTTCGCAGGCGAAATGGACCGGCCACAAGCAGGAGCAGAAGCTTTTGGCCTAGGGAAAAGAGCATTCCGCTGTCAAGGGTAGCCAGGCTGTAAACAAAAATTCTGTTTTTCACTATAAAATCGGTAAACTCGGGCCTGGTCCAGCCCGGTTCGATACATGCTACCCTTCCTTCGGCACATCTGGGAAACAAATTTTCAAATGCCCACCTGTATAGGCTGACCGTGCTGGTCCAACGCTTTCGAAGATCTTTTTTAATAACGAGTGATGTTTTTCGTTTAATCCATTCAATTGAATCCGGGTCAATTACAACCAGGTCATCGAGACCGCTCATCATCAATGCGATATTTGCTGTGTCCGGAAATTCCGGATCCCATACAACCGCCCCCTTAAAGTTCCCGGCATACTTTAAAACTGCCGTTTCCACGGAACAGGGGCCCTCAACCTCAAGATTGTAAATAGATTTATAGTACTCGAGGTTATTCAGGTCTGTTTTACCTATTGCATCCCGATATTTAGATTTCCAGATATCATCGGGCAAGAAAACTTCATTGGTCCTTCGAGACTCCGGATCATCATAGATTCCATAGTCTAGAAAAATTCTTGGAGATTTTCGATTGACAATTCCCTGAAGAGAGGTTGCTGTCAACTGCAGGGCATAACCCGCTCGGGAAACATCAATAAGATCGACAGTAAACGCTTTATCAGACATAATACCCTCTCTCTGATATTTTGTTGTTTTATAAATCGCAGGATTTCGGTCCCGGAATTTTTACTTCATCTTTGCATTCGCCTTTTTCCATAAACCGTCGGCTTTGGCCACCCAGGAGCGGAATTCAGACCGTTCTCTCGGAAAATTTTCGTAATGTTTTCGAATAGTACCGGAAATTGTGACCGACTTCAGCATGGCTCCCAGGCTTGAGAGGGAATAGTTGCCTGTGAGCACCCCCAGCATCAGGGTTGAGATAATTCTTACGATTTTCCCTGTGGACAGGTGCATTTCAAAATCCCTGTTCATGTCGGTAAAATCCTCCTCCGAAAAGATGATGTTTTTATCAAACAGGAACTGATTTTCCATTTTACTGGTATTTATTGCAGAAGGCACTGTGGCCAGGATTCCTGCAAACTTGGCCCCCTGAGTCCCGAAATAGCGCACATTGATATCCCATAAGGTATCTGCTGAAATGGTTTTGCCACCTTTTAAAACCCTGTCTACAACATCAGCGGCAATTTTGCATAGAGTCCAGGCGGATGTTACACCTTCGCCGGAAAAGGGTTTGGTAAGGCATGCAGCATCACCAAGACAGAGGAACCCATCTCCCACCAATGAATAGGGGGGCCTTCTGAAAGGC
>JAUXCK010000095.1 GCA_030618925.1 Desulfobacteraceae bacterium | reverse complement strand
CTTTTCCATCGGCATATTGGGGGTCGGCACCATGCAGATTTCGTCTCTCAGCGGCAATGCCTCTGCAAACAATTTTACACAAGGATCCACCTGGGCGGTCGACAGGGTTGAAAAATTAATCAGTTTGCCGTATAATCATATAGATCTGAATTCTGCAACCCATGAAGAAACTTCCCCAGACGGTGTTTACACCATCAGCTGGACTGTTATAGATTCTGAAGTCATTCCAAAAACAAAAAGCATCAGCGCGACCGTGAGCTGGCGGCATGGACTCAACGGCGCCAATCAGATGAACATCAACCATATCATACCACAGATTCTTTAAATCGGAGGACAGGATGAATCCGTATATCAGAATGCAGGATAATGAAAAAGGGTCCGTCATGATCGTGGTGGTCGTTCTTATCCTGGTTATTCTTACCATATTGGGAATTACTGCATCAAGGACCTCTATTTTTGAGCGACAGATTGCCGCAAATGATCAGCTTCACAAAATCAGCTTCTCTGCATCGGAAAGCGGCGCCTTTACCATGTCAAAACTCATATCCAGCTGCATCAATGACGGTGTAAAACCGGTCAGTATTCCCAGCGTCAGTCAACTGCCGGCAAACAGCAGTCCCAATTCCTTTAACGCCGGAAAATTGTCCTTTGATCAGGGCATTGACAATTTTTTTGCCATCATGATGGGCTATACGGCCGTCACCCTGGACAATACGATTGACGTCACCCTCCAGGTCGCTGAAAACGTTCGGGCGATACTGGACCTTGAGCGGTATCAAACCAGTAATGTCGTGGGCGGCGGGGCAGAATTTGCAACCGGATCCATGGGTGCCGGATCCGGCTCTGTGGGCGGTGTCCAGTTAAATTTCGGGATGACATCCGAGGGCCAGGCAAGCCGGAACGCTGTGTCGAAACTGGGCATCACCTATCGAAAAGTCATCGGCGTTGCAGGGGGGCTGTAGTGACTGTCCCGGGATAGATCAAGACCGACTTTTCGCATCAGATTGAAACCAAAAAGGATCCAAAAAATAGCCCTAAAAGAATCAAATCAAAACGGATTAAACCCAAAAGGATTAAACCAAAAAGGACTAGAAATGACCTCATGTAAAGATTGCAGAACACCCATTTTTTTTATGCATATGGCCCTATTCTGTTTCCTCTTTGTTCTTGTCGTGGGCACCCCATGGGCGCGCGCAGAGGGAGAACCGCCTGTCCGGGGGGACATAATGACCATCGGCAAAAACATTCTGACGGTATTGGTGACTGAAAAAACAGCCTCTGATCACCGCCCGGGTGAGAGTGTGATCGTCAGGGTAAACAGAAACACGAGAATATTCAATCTTCAGCTGCAATTCATATCCATGGGGAATCTGTCACCCGGGGATTTTATCAGCATAGCCCCCTTCACGCCCGATGGAGGGGAAATGATCGCTGACATGATTCACCTAAGGAGGAAAAAGTGATGAGAAAAACAGGTTTTTTTGCGTATTTGATTGCGGCTGCTTTCCTCATTCAGGCAGGCGGATCTGCCATGGCCCTCCAGCCGAAAAATGAAGATTATGATGCCCGTCCCATTTTTCTGTCATCCGCCCTGAAACCCAATGTCCTTGTGATGCTGGACACATCTACATCCATGCAGATGTTTTCCTATGCAAATGCGTACACCAGCTACACGGCCGATCAGCTCGACGGGTATTTTGACAACACAAAAACCTATTCCTGGAACCAGGCAAACACCTATTTTGTAAAAGATGCGGCCGGCACCTGGGATGGCGCGTTTCTGAACTGGGTCTGCATGCGACGAATTGATACGGCAAAGCATGTCCTCACCGGAGGGAGAACCTGGCCCACTGACGCCACCATCGTGTACGGCATCCCCTGGAAGAACACCCGGGGCTATGCAGTTGGATTCCAGGAAGATCGATATTACAATGGCCTAAACTACAAAAATATGCGGATCCAGGATGATGCACTGGGATATTCCTGCCCGTATTTCGTATTCAACCATGTACCGGTTGCCAATGCCGGCCCCGACCAGAGTGTTGCCACACCGTCGGCCAACCTTGACGGGAGCGGCAGCAGTGATGCAGACAACGATGCCCTGGTCTTCAAATGGTCGATTGATGCGCAGCCCTTTGGCAGCACAGCCATCTTTTCTGACGGCACCGCTAAGACCCCCACCTTTACCGCAGACACGGCAGGCAATTACACGATTCGCCTTGACGCAACCGATGGGAAAAACAGTGACGCTGACATTGTCATCCTTTCCTTTACCACATCGACGCCGATTGCGGTGCTGCCGCCGCCGGCCGGAAATTCACCACCGGTGGCCAATTCAGGTGCATTTCAGCTGGTCACCGCCGGTGACTCAGTCACCCTTGACGCAAGCGGAAGCTATGATATTGACGGCGATGCCCTGACCTATTCCTGGTCTTTTACCACACGCCCTGCCGGCAGCACGGCGGTCCTGTCTGATCCAGCAGCCATGAATCCCACATTCACGGCGGATCTGGGAGGCGGCTACAGCCTCAGCCTGACGGTCAATGACGGCACGGTTGACAGTGATCCAGAACCCCTTGTGATAAATGCCCAGACAAAATACTATATCCGGATTAAAATGGCCTCTGCGCCCGCGGGCATTATTCAGGATGCCTTTGATGATGTGAGATTCGGTGTCGAAGTGTTTAATCCCACCCAGCCCGGAACCAGCTATACACAGGGAGGAAGGGTCATCAATCCCATAGGGGACACAAAGGCAACCATTGTGAGCAGTATCAATGAACAGGAACTCCTGACCGATCCGCCCGGCGCAGACATGTATACGCCGCTCGCGGAAAGCCTTTATACGGCCGGCGGCTATTTTGCCCAGGAAAGCGCGGTTTCTGCCAGCATTGGCCCGCGGTATGACGCCAACGCCTACCAGGTGAGCAATGCCTGGGACCCGTTCTATTCTCCCACAGGATTTGCAACATGTTTGAAATCTTTTGTCATCCTGGTGAGTGACGGCGATCCAACACTGGATGGCAGTTTGCCCGCAAGCCTCAAAACTTCCTACGGCCTTACCGGCGGCAGCAGCGACTACCTGGATGATGTGGCTTACTGGATCCACACAACCGATATGCGTTCCAGCACTTTTGGAATCGATATAGACGACACCCAGACCATAGATGTGTACACTGTCTCCACTTTTGGCGGGGGCGAGGCCCGGCTGAGGGAAGCGGCCAAGTGGGGCGGATTTGAAGACGTCAACGGCGACGGCCTGCCGGAACCTGAAGCCGGAGACCCGGATATCATCAGAAGAGAATGGGACGAAGATGGGGATGGGGATCCGGACAATTATTTCAAGGCCGCCACATCATCGGAACTGACCCTGGCGCTGACCACTGCCCTGGTGGACATCCAGAAACGCGCCGCTTCCGCAAGCGCGGTTTCCGTGCTCTCCACCACCAGTGAAGGTGAGGGCATCATGGTCCAGGCCTATTTTCTGCCGGCATTGGAAAACCCCGACACCGGGGAGGAGGTGGCATGGGTCGGGTATCTCCAGAGTCTGTGGCTGGATGACATGGGCAATATGCGGGAAGATACCGACCAGAACAGCATCCTGGACACCGCCATCGACAATGTGGTGACGTTCAGTGTGGTGGCCGGTGATACCCGGATCAACCGGTATCTGGTATCCGCTGCCATAGAATATCCGGACACCACAAACGGCTGCACCACCGACTGCAACCAGATCAGCATGAATCTTTTAAAACCGGTCTGGGAAGCCGGCAAAATCCTGTCAGACATGGAATCCACAGATGACCTCGATAACCGCCGCATTTTTACATTTATTGATAAAGATGGCGATGAAGGGGTGGATGAGCCGGCGGCCACAGGCCATGCGCCGTTTGATGCTTTAGGTGAGGTCATACGGTTTGATCATAATGATTACCTTAATATTGGCCCGTATCTGGGTGTTACCGACAATTCAGGCGGGGAGTGGGACTACCTTTTCTCAGATGCAGCGGTTGTTTCTCCCACCGACTATTATCTGCGGGCCGTCAACCTGATTCACTTTATACAGGGGCATGATATCTCCTGGTCCTCCTTAAATGGCCATACAGGCACCACTGACTTGAGGTCGAGGCTTGTGGAAGGCACATCGGCTTCCGGCAGTCCAAGATCTGTCTGGCTCATGGGAGACACCATCAGCTCCTCTCCGGTGGTGATATCCGCACCCCCGGATCGGTTCGGCGTCATCTACGGTGATCAAAGCTATGAAGCCTATTACGCAAAATATAGAAACAGGGAGAGCATGGTATATGTGGGCTCAAATGACGGCATGCTCCACGCATTTTCTTCCTGGAAGTATAACAGGCATATCAAGGGGTTTGAAAATCCGTTTACCATACCTTATGCGGCAACCTCTAAAAACGTTGGCAGCAACGCCGGTGAAGTCATCGGGACAGAACTCTGGGCCTATATTCCCCAGTCCCTGCTCCCCCATTTGAAGTGGCTGGCCGATAAGGACTACCAGCATGTGTACTATGTGGACATGACCCCGCGGATTGTGGATGCAAAGATATTTACGTCTGACAGCGATACGTCTGCCACAAGCCTGCACCCCGGCGGATGGGGAACCATTCTGATCTGCGGCCTCAACTATGGCGGCGGGGAGATTACAGCCACCTCTGATTTTGATTATAACGCCACTACCCCTGATACCACCCGCACGTTTAAATCCAGTTATTTTGCCATCGATGTGACCGACCCCAGAGCCCCGAGGCTTCTGGCGGAAAAAACGTATGATGATCTCGGGTTTACCACATCCGTGCCTTCCATAATCCGGGTGGGGGACAAGTGGTTTGCCGTGTTTGGATCAGGCCCCACAGACTATGACGGCAGCAGCACAAATAACGGGCATATCTATGTGGTTGATTTAAAAACCGGGGAACCGTATAAAAATGGGACACATGACTGGCTGTTTGATACCGGAAATGTCAATGCATTCATGGGATCGCCGGCAGCCCTTGACTATGGGCTCAATTACAATGTGGATGCGGTGTATATCCCTGAAACTTACGAGTCCGGCGGGATCTGGGACGGTGCCATGCATAAAATCACGATCCCCTGGTGGACCACCACCGGAAGACAGTACGGCACCATTACCCCGGCGCCGGCGGATGGCCGGTATTCCGACAATCCGTTGGACGCCTCACACCCCTGGTTAAACTCCTGCATGGTGTCCGCAACAGGGCCCATAACTGCCGCGCCTGCCTTGAGCATTGACGGTGTGGGCAATGCATGGGTCTATTTCGGGACCGGCAGATATATCACGGATGCGGATAAAGTCAACACAGACGATCAGTTTTTTTACGGCGTTAAAGACCCGTTTTTCAATTACACCCTGTACCAGACCAAAGACCCCAATATTCCTTTTAAATATACGGCCCTTAAAACCGTGTCGTCCGTCCCGGATGTTGAGCTTCTGGATACAGACGATTTTATCATTACCGAAACGGAAACAGTGTATGATGCCGGTGCAAATGAGGTGTATGACACGGGACTCGGCACCAACTTCTACAGTCTCATTACAGATATCCGCGCAAACCATGACGGCTGGATAAGATCTTTAGGGGCTTCCGGCTCAGGCGAACGGTTATTGAGTAAACCTGCCGTGCTTGGCGGTATTGTTCTGGCACCGACATTTATGCCCAATGCCGATGTTTGCGGCTTCGGCGGAGACAGCTATCTGTATACCTTATATTTTGAAACAGGCACAGCCTACATCAAACCCGTTTTTGCAAACGGTATTTCGGCCTTTACCGGGACATCCACCGCAGGAGATGCGATCAGTGAAATGCAGGTTTTAGACAAGCTGAGTCTCGGCAAAGGACTGGCTGCCAGCGCCGGTGTCCATTTAGGGAGAGAGGCAGGTGCCAAAGGGCTTTTACAGAAAAGTACAGGCGCCATATCATCTCTTGATATTCAGCCCGCGTTTTATATTAAAAGCAACATCACTTCCTGGCAGCCGGTGGATTAAGGGAACGCCTCCATAATCCGCAGGCAGCCGGCCAGGTGGGTCCGGGATGCAGGGCTGTCTCATCCCCATGACGCACCTGAAACACGATAAATTTTAAAAATCCAAAAAAATGATGGCTATTTTCACCAAAATTTGAGATAATAGCACTATTCCGAAGCACAATATCGTTCTAAACTATCAGAAAAAAAATCACGTGTCTTTTCCCACAGGACATTCGTCCTGTTTTGCGAACCAAATTCTTAAACATCAATCTGTCTTTCTTATCCGGACCGTTTCTGCAAGCCATATAACGATATGAAATCATATGAAAAATGGAATATACTCTTTCCCATTCCATTTTGGCCCGTTTTTTGAATCATTCTATTTTAACTCTCCCCTCAACATAAATATTTGATGGAAAAGGATCTTTTGTAATGCAAATCACGCCAAATATTCTTCTATACTCTCAGCCGATCCACAGCACGAGCCTCCGGTTACAGGCAGTAATCGGGGCGATCGCAGTGAGGGAGAATATCATTGTTGTTCAAAACATGAAGCAACTCATCCGCATACTTCGCCAGCCCTTAAATGGGGTGGTGGCGGCCGTTCTACTGGCAGGCACCAAAACCGAACTCATGGACCTCATGCCTGTCCGGGATCTGCTCCTCCGTATTCCCAGTATTCTGATTCTGCCGGACCACGAGAAGGAGACCATTACAAGAGGCCATTCACTTCGACCCAGATATCTGACCTATGCGGACGGCGACCTGTCAGATGTGGGAGATGTATTTAAAAAAATCGTATTCAAGGCCTATGAAGAACGGCAACTGGATACAGGAGGCATACAGCAGAGCCCGGTCTGATAATAGAGATCCTGGCCCAAAGGACCCGATTTTGGATTAAGTCCAGAGGGCATGGGTTACTTGGCTTCGGAACAACGAAACCATTATCTTTGGCGCCAAATAGTCCTGATCATAATCTTAATCGTAATCGTAATCCAAATTTCGCACCCTTGAATGGGTGCAAAACTTAAATTCAAATAAAAGTGCTGTCACTTTAAGTATACAACTATAAAAAATATTTATACGGCAATGACCGCCTTCATGCGGCCGATATCCATAAGGGCAAATAACACATTGATTTTACATTAAACACTATTCTTCATGGCCTGGCGTTAGTTCCCTTTTGTCCATGGGTACAATCGTTAATTCTTTTAATAGCCCTATAAAAATTGTTTTATCCAACCGGCCATCAACCGGGTAAATTTCAAATTCCCCATGCGGGAACACGATCCTGGATATACAAAAATTTTTATTACTTTCAGATAGATATAGTGATCTATCCTGTTTGTCATTTTCCTTGAACGGCAAATAACTTCTGGCACGCAAATTGTAACGACCATTATAATGACCATATGTAATGACAAAATTCATAAAAAATTTTGAAAAAAATACTCATCTGCACCCCTATTTAAAGAACATGACCCTTTTTAATAATATACTGATCCAATGTAAACAGCAGGGAGCACAAATGATTAAAAACCCTAAAAGGTCAATTGGCCACAATTCAGACAAACACAATTCAGGATTTTCCTTATTCGAACTCATCATTGTCATCGCCATTATTGCCGTCGCAAGCGCCATAGCCACGCCTAACATTATATCATGGCGTCAGAATGTCAAAATGAAAGGCGCGGTGAACAGCATCTATGGGGGCCTGCAGTATGCTAAGTTTGCCGCCATAAGGGAAAACAACTGGATAGCGGTTCAATTTTATCCCGGGCGTTATGAAATTTTCTTTGATGACGGGGACCAGATCCTGGAGGCCGGAGAGCGGGTGATCAAAGATGTGACCCTGCCTGCCGGCGTGACCATAGCTTCGACGACATTCTTCGATTCGACGACATCCATCAGTGACAGAACCGGGTTTGACAGGCGCGGCCTTCCGGATATGGATACGCTCGACGTTGCCACCAGAACAGGAAGGGTGAGCCTTTTAGGCCCAGGCGCCATCTCACGGCAGATTACGATTAACAGGTTGGGACTTCTTGATTAAAATCCTGATTCAAACATTTTACAGGCGGAGTTCAATTATGAGCGCACATAAAAACGATTCCATTCGAATCAAGAACGAAAAAGGATTCACACTCATTGAAATTATAATGGCCCTGCTCATCACCTCGATTGTGACCGGGGCGATATTCAGTCTTTTCTCCTTAATGACCCGATCCTTTACATCCCAGGAAGTCATTGCAAGTGTGCAGCAGCAGATCCGTGTGGGAGTTGACTTCATTTCAAGAGATATCCGGGCGACAGGCTTTGACCCCACCGGCGAAGCCGACGCCGGGATTCTTGGCGCAACTGCAACACGTTTTCAGTTTACGGTGGACAGGGATGAAAACGGCAGCCTCACTGAGGCAGGTGAAAATATTATCTACACCTTTAATGCTGCCGCCGGCCGTCTTGAAAGAGTCGATGTGAATTCCGGATTTGGCACTGAAGTTCTAATCGAAAATGTCAATGTGGCTGATTCCGGCTTTATCTATTTTGACGGCAACAGCCCACCGGTTGCCACACTCAATCCTGATGATGTACAAACCATCGTCATTGCAATGACAATTGAGGAGTCGGCCGGCAGAGCAGCG
>JAUXCK010000252.1 GCA_030618925.1 Desulfobacteraceae bacterium | reverse complement strand
GTACCCGGGATGGATGTGCCTGATGACATCATCAAGCGTCTCCAGGGGGCTGGAAAAGGAAAAGTTGCCGAGGAAGGTATCAAGATGGCTTGTGAACAGATTGAGGAATTCAAGGAAATGAAAGGTGTGGCCGGCGTTCATTTAATGGCCATTGAATGGGAGCACAGGGTTCCTGAAATCGCAGAAAGAGCCAAGGTATTGCCAAGACCGGAGGTATGATAATCATCCGGTTTTTCATTGACTGATCCTTATAGGGACAATGGCGAATTTTTTTACGATAGCCTTTTATTTGTCGTCGGCAATTTGCATTGTCGGTATAGTATACAGAATATGGACTTGGGTCCATATCAGAATCGGGCCTGAAGCTGAAATTTTTTCAATCCGGCAGCGAATAGCATCCGCGATCAAAGGCTTTTTATTTACGCTGCTTGGCTTCCGCCTTCTTACCTTTTTAAAAGTATTGATTCTTCACGTCATTTTTCAGGCAAGAATTTTCAAGGGAAATTTTAAGGTTCTTCGCCTGTCCATGCACCTTCTTGTTTTTACAGGTTTCTTACTTCTTCTCCTGATGCACGCCCTGGAGGAGCAGGTCACTGAAGTATTCTTTTCTGATTATGCATCCACTTTGAATCCCTTTATGTTTTTAAGAAACCTGTTTGGGGCGATGGTCCTGCTGGGCCTTGCCATGGCATGGTTTCGACGGAAAAGAGTAAAAATTATTCAAAAGACCACCAATACAGCAGACGTCTATGCAATTGTTATTTTGGTGGTGATCATGACTTCTGGTTTTTTACTCGAGAGTGTTAAAATTATATCTTCTTCTGTTTTTGATCAAATGGTTGAAGACTACACAGGCCTGGAGGAACCTGAAGAGGTGAACCCCCTCAAGCTGTATTGGGCCAGGGAGTTTTCAGTGGTTTTCCCTGATTTGGCTGACACAGGGGATCAAGCTCTTTTTGAAGAAGGTATGGACCTTCACGAAGAAAACTGCATGGACTGTCACACCAGGCCCCAATGGGCATTTGTTTCCTACCCGGTTTCCCGATTCATCAGCCCTGTCGCCATCACTTTGAACAAAATCAAGGCGGATGTCTGGCTCTGGTACATTCATGTGCTGGCCTGCTTCTTCGGTCTCGCTTACTTGCCGTTCAGCAAGTTTTTTCATATTATTGCCGGCACGGTCAGTCTTTTGGGAAACGGTGTTGCCGTTAAAACCAGGAATGACTCTGTGAATGCGGCCACCCTCAGAGCTGTTGCTTTGGATGCGTGCACCCACTGCGGCACCTGCAGTCTTCATTGTTCCGTGGCACCTGTTTTTCAACAAATTCAAAACAGGAACATCCTGCCGTCTGAGAAATTGATCACACTTAAAAGGGTTGCCTCAGGGAAATCGCTTCCTGAAGCCCCTCTTAAATCATTTCAGGAGGGCAGCTTTATCTGCACCATGTGCTTTCGATGCACGGATGTTTGCCCTGTGGGCATTAACCTGCAGGATTTGTGGGATGCTTCGAAAAAAGACCTGATCGCAAATGGACTTCCAGAACCTTTCATCCTGACAAGAGATACCTATACGTCTAAATGGGCTGACAGTCTCACCGATCATGACACAACCATTTATCTGGACGGCGGATCCACGCCCGGGCATTTAATGCTTTCAAATCAGGCCGGCACTTTTTCCGTTTGTTTTAAATGCCGGACATGCACCAATGCATGTCCTGTCGTGGCCAATTATGAAAACCCGGAGGCTGTCCTGGGCATGACGCCCCACCAGATCATGCATTCGTTAAGCCTGGGTCTCGGCGAGATGATTCTGGGGTCACGAATGATATGGGACTGCACCACCTGTTATTTGTGCCAGCAGCATTGTCCACAAGGCGTCCGGATCACGGATATTTTTTTTGAGTTAAAGAACCTGGCCCATGAAAAGTTTGGGGAAAAGGGAATGTCGATGAAGCATAGGGCCCGCAACATCAAGGAAATCACGTCATGAAGTTTGCATTTTTTGCCGGCTGTAAAATTCCATACTACCTTAAACATTATGAATCGGCCTCCCGGGCCGTTCTAAGGGCGCTGGATATCGAACTTGTCGATATTGAGTTTACGTGTTGTGGATACCCCATCCGCAGCTATGATTTTTTTTCTTTTATTCTTTCTGCAGCCCGGAATTTCGCCATAGCAGAAAAACATGACCTGAATATCCTTACGCCCTGCAAATGCTGTTTCGGCAGTCTAAAACATGCGGATCACTTTTTAAGAAAAAATGACAAATTAAAGAAGCATATTCAATCATTTTTACAAGAAGAGGACCTCATCTGGGAGGGACGGTCTGAGGTCAAACACCTTCTTACCGTGCTCACTGATGATGTGGGGATAGACAAGATCAGGACACGGATCAAACACCCGGTTAAGGGCCTCAAGATTGCCGCCAGTTATGGCTGTCATGCACTCAGACCTGACGATATCGTCAATTTTGATAATCCGTTGGCCCCGACGATATTTGAAAATTTAGTGGGGGCAACAGGTGCGGAAAGTGTTGACTGGTCCAAACGTCTAGATTGTTGCGGCAATCCCTTGTGGGGAAAGAACAACCCCCTTTCCCTTGACCTCATGCAAAAAAAACTTGTCAGCGCCCACCAGGCCGGGGCCGATCTCCTGTGCTCTTCATGTACGTATTGCCAGATACAATTTGATAGTGTACAAAATTCAGAGCTGTCTCAAATTAAGAAAAATGACCCGGGTCCTATGCCATCAGTGCTCTATCCACAGCTTCTTGGATTCAGCATGGGGCTTGGGGAAAAACAGCTGGGGCTGGATGCCAATGAGATTGAAATCAGTGCACTGCTCAAGGCATGAGGAAAAGGAAAGTTGATTAAAGTTCGCTTGATGTGATCAGAGGGATATAAATATAAAACGTGCTTCCCTTTTCCGGCTCGCTTTCTACATTAAGCCTGCCGTTGTGTGCTTCGACAATGCTTTTCACAATGGGCAGGCCTAATCCGGTACCGGTGATGTATCGGGTTTTTTCGTCTTTCACCCGATAAAATCGATCAAAAATACGCTCCAGATCATCCTTGTGAATACCTATCCCGGTATCACTCACACGAATACAGAGATAGTTGTTTTCAATACTGGCAGAGAGGGTAATTTTTCCCCCCTCGGGTGTGTAATTAATGGCATTGTTGATCAGGTTGGAAATGACCTCATCCATGTTTTGCCTGTTGACAAGCACAGGGGGCAGGTCAGGAAGCGCTTCAAGCGCGAGTTGTGTGCTTTTTGCCCCGGCAGCTTCCTGATAGAAGGCCACTTGCTCCATAAGGAGTTTACCCATATTTACTTTCTCTCTCTCCTGGGTGATCAGGCCGGATTCGATTCTTGCAAGATCCAGGAGCTCGGTGGAGAGGTTGCCCAGTGCTTTGATTTTTGCCAGCGCCCTGGTGAGGATTTCCTGCTGCTTTTCAGCAACATCACCGGCCAATCCATCCAGTATCACTTTTATTTGCATGGCGATCGAGTTCAGGGGGCTTCGAATTTCATGGGCAACCATGGATACAAAATCAGACTTGAGCTGGTCCATTTTTCTTAAGGTAGTGATATCATTCATCACTGTAATTGTACCAAGGTTTCGGTCAAGTCTATCTCTGAAGGGAATACACCGCACGCTCAAGACGGTCTCCCCGAGGTCAAGTTCCGTGGTTAAATCTGAAAATTTTTCTTCAGGCAGGGTCAGGACCTGATCAATCATGGTTTCGATTTTTTCATTTTGAATAATGTCCGCAACCGGGCGGCCGATCACACTCTCTCCAAAATAGTTGATCATTTTCAGAAAAGCCGGATTGGCAAGCACCACCTGCTTTTGAATGTCTGTTGCCATCACACCGCCCGAAAGCTCATTAATAAGGACCCTGATGCGGGATTTTTCGTTGGCAATGTCCTGCAGTGTGCGAATGAATTCAATGGCCTTGAAGATAACCAATCGAAGATCCTGGGGTGAAAAGGGTTTGGGAATAAAATCAAACGCGCCTTTCTTCATGGCTTCGATCGAGTGTTCTAAAGTTGCATAGCCGGTGATCACAATAACAACCGTATAGGGATGGCGGGCCTTGAGAAGCGGCAGCGCTTCCAGACCTGACATCCCGGGCATCATCAGGTCGAGCAGAATAATGTCAAAATTCTTCTCCTCAATCATTTTCATCCCTGTTTCCCCGGTTTCCGCAACAGCCACCTCGAAGCCTTCCTGGGTTAACATCCTTTGGGTGACATCCCGGATGCGCTTTTCATCATCCACGACTAAAATACTGTATTTGAAAACTTCCTCAGAGTTGGCGTTTTTTATCATGATTCAAGATTCCTTTAGAGACTGATAAAGGGGGATTTCGATTAAAAAAGTTGTTCCATCAGGACCTGTCTCCTTAACCGAAATATTTCCATCGTTCTCTTTTACAATGCCATAAACCGTACTCAAACCAAGTCCGGTCCCTTTTCCGATTTTCTTTGTCGTATAAAACGGGTCAAAGATTTTGGGCAGATCCTTGTCAGAAATACCACACCCTGTGTCCGAAAATTCCAGAAAAGCTTTTTGGGCGGCTTTGTTGCGGTAGGTCGTAAGGGTCAGGGTGCCATTACCTCCCATGGCATCCACGGCATTCATTACCAAATTGATAATCACCTGGTTAAACTGGTTCTTATCTACATTAACGAGCATCGCTTCGTCGGACATCACTTTTTCTATTGTGATATGACCGAATATCTTCTGGTCTCGAATAAGAGACAGGCTCTGATCCAAAAGCGTATTTAGCTGGATAAAATCTTTTGCAGAGCTCGTTTGCCGGCTGTAAATGAGCAGATCTTTTACAATTTCCTTACAGCGGTTGACATCTTCTATAATACACGCAAGGTCTTCCTGTAGGGGGTCATCTTTATCACGGCTTTCCAATGCCATGCTTGCAGAAAAAAGGATCCCGGTCAATGGATTGTTGATTTCATGTGCGACACCTGCCGCCAG
>JAUXCK010000279.1 GCA_030618925.1 Desulfobacteraceae bacterium | reverse complement strand
TGACAAGACTTCCTATTGGGGCGTATATCCTGAAACAGCTTCCCGAACCCCATGCGTTTATCAGCACCGGTCACCCCTGTGACTCCGGCCGGAGTTCCAATCAGATCCTGAATTATTTGTGTGGGAAAGAGGTACCTGTTTTTGCATCGGATTCTCCTTATCACAGAGGCGAAAAGGGGATCAACCAGTACACCAGGGATTTATGGGATATGATCCGGTTCCTGGAAAAGCATACGGGCAGGAAGATGGACTGGGACAGGCTGAAAGAACTGGTTGATGAGATGAATCTTTTTAATCACTATTTAAAGGAAACAGCAGAAATGCACCGGAATGTTCCTTCACCGGGATTGGGTTTTGTGTCATTGATATACACTTGGCCGCTTCGACTGTTCGCGCCAGGATCCCCTGAGGGAACAAAATATGCCAAAATGCTGTATGATATCAGCAGGGATCGGATCGGCAAAAAGAGCCGGAAACGGAAAAAAAAGGAAAAAATCCGGGTGATTATAACCGGTCCACCGGTTATTTTTACAGACTTTTATCGCTGGATGGAAACAGAATTCGGCGCCTATGTGGTGGCCGATTATCTGGTGCAGACCGTCAATCCGGAAATTGATACCTCGTCAGAAGAGGCGATGGTCAGAGGGATCGCCATTGATAACATGCTGTTGGGAATGGCCAGGCAAAGCCATGGACCGGTGGAGTTTATTGCAGATGATCTTGAAGGGGCAATTGATGCATATTCTGCCGACTGCATTATTTCTTACGGGAATGTTGCCTGCAAGCATAAAAACGGCGTGCCTAAGATTTTTAATGATATTTGCCATAAATCGGGATTGCCTTCTTTATTGATGAAGACCGATCTATTTGATAAACGGGTTAACTCAGAAGAAGAAATTAAAAGACAGATATCTGAATTTTTTATTGATAGCGGACTGGTGACATGAAAATTTTTGAAGAAATTGATCAAATAGCATCAACACCGTTTAACGCAACACTCGATGCAGCTAAACAAGATGGCAAAAAGATCATCGGCTATTTTTGTTCTTATATTCCGGAAGAGATCATCCATGCTGCCGGCTTTATCCCCTATCGTATGCGGGCCGTTGAAAACAAGGGTACAACCCTTGCGGACGCCTATTTTGCGCCAACGGTATGTTCTTTTACGCGGCAGTGCTTTGACAAAGCATTAAACGGGGATTTTGACTTCCTGGACGGCGTGATTTTTATGAATGGCTGCGATCATAACAGGAGGATGTATGATAACTGGCGATACGCCGGGATTAAGCCCGATTTCCTGTTTATGCTGTCTGTGCCGCACACAATGGCAGACACCTCGATTCAGGCGTATAAGGAGGATCTCCTGGTATTAAAGGCGGCTATTGAGAGCCAATTTGGCGTCACCATTACAGAGGATAAGCTGAAAGACGCCATCCGGTTATACAACAGGAAAAGGCAGCTTTTATCTCAACTGTCTGAAGCCCGAAAGAAAAAGAACGTTCCCATTAAAGGGAGTGAGTTTTTAAGCATTATGCTGGCGATAACGGCTCTCCCGATTGACACCGTCATTAAGATGCTGGAGGCGGTTTTGGCTGAAATAGACGGGCGGGTTGTCAATTCTGACAGTGATTTGAGGATATTTCTTTCAGCAGCCTGCATGGAAGAGGTTGATCACATTCGATTGATCGAGGACGGCGGCAGCGTTGTGGTGGCTGATAAGATATGCCTGGGCGCGCCGCATTTTAATACATTGGTTGACGAAACGACCAGTCCTTTTGATGCCATGGCCAAAAGGTATTTGACCCATCTTTCATGCCCCAGGATGATGGATGATATTCATGGCAGATTACAATACATGCATGATCAAATAGAAGCTTATGACATTGACGCGGTTATTTCGGAAAAGCTGGAGTTCTGTACGTTGATGGCCGGCGAGATTTTTATGCACAAGAAAGAACTGGCCAGGACCAATCTCCCCTTTCTTGCCACAGATAGAGAACTCTATGGCGGGGGCACCGGGCAGCTTAAAACACGGCTACAGGCGTTTTTTGAACAGGTCAGGAATATTAAGACAAAATCCGGCACATGACGGATGACCCCCGGTATCCAACCCACTGCAGGCCTTTCTCCTGCCGCTATAGTCTGTAAGGCAGCTTATTCCCTATCACAATTTGTTCCAGGTCAAGACTGACGTCGTAGACAATGATTTCAACCCTGTTTTTCTTTGCACGTCTTAATTCATTGCCATATGCCGGATCGATTTTGTCGGCAGGTCTAAACACATTGGCATCCATTCTCTGCACCAGGTAAAACATGACACAGCGATTCCCCTCCCTGACCAGTCTTTGAAGTTCAACCAGGTGCTTAAGCCCTCTTGAGGTCACTGCATCAGGGAAACAGGCAATACCGTCTGTTACCAGTGTGCAGTTTTTAATTTCTACAAAACATGGCGCTTTTCCCTCTTTTGTCAGAAGAAGATCCAGCCTTGAGCCTTGCCCCGCCTTTATTTCTGCCTTAATCACATCATAGCCTTTCAACTCCTGAATGGCATCCTGTTCAATGGATTTTTTAATCAGCCGGTTGGGTACGAGGGTATTCACGCCCACAAGGGAGGTGGGCATCTCTATGATTTCCCATGTATATTTTAATTTTCGTTTGGGATTATCGTGAGAAGAAAGATATACCGGCTGACCGGGTGTTGCGCATTCCGTCATGGCACCTGAATTCGGGCAATGGGCCGTAACGATCCTGTTATTTTTAAGTCTCACATCTGCAAGGAAGCGTTTATATCTTCTTATCAGGGTGCCTTGAATGAGATCGGGCCAGGGGAGTCCCGGCACCTGTGTTTTATTTTTTCTTTTATTTTTCACAACGCTTTATTTGGTCAATTTTATCACCAGAAACCCTCTGTTCATTCTGTTGATGAAAAAACTGATGACGCCCCCGTCTTTTATTTTATCGATGATGGCATAATAATCTCTGACGCTTTTGACTTCCTTGTGGTTGATCTCTTTGATAATGTCGCCCATGAGGACGCCACCCTCTTCACCCTTGCTGCCGGGTTCTACCCTGGATACGATAACACCCTCTATCCCTTTAATCCTGAACCGGCGGGCCATCTCTTCGGTCAATTCTGACACCTGAATGCCGAGTTCATTCCCCTGCTGCGCATCATCTGAGGCAGCAATGGTGTCTTTTCTTTTCGCAATGGTGACCCTGAGCGTTTTCTCCCTGCCATTGCGCAGAACCTTGACCTTGATTTTTTCCCCAACAGGGATATTTGCAATGATACCGGTCAGGTCCCGGCTGGATTCAACATCTTTACCTGCAACACTGATGATAATATCCCTTGGTTTTATGCCTGCTTCGTCTGCCGGGTCACCCGGGAAGACCTCCATCACCAGCGTCCCTTTTTTGCCCTCAACACCATAGTAGTCGGCAATCTCCCGGTTCAGGTCCTGGATCCCGACACCGAGCCAGCCCCGCGTAACAGATCCGTGCGCCTTCAGCTGTTTAATAATCCCCCTGGCAAGGTCCACGGGTATGGCAAAGCCGATTCCCTGCCCACCGGCAATGATGGCGGTATTAATGCCGATGACCTCCCCTTTCATGTTGATCAGCGGGCCGCCGCTGTTCCCGGGGTTTATGGATGCATCTGTTTGTATGAAGTCATCATAAGGGCCTGACCCGATGACCCTTCCCTTGGCGCTGACAATGCCGGCAGTCACCGTATGCTCGAGCCCAAAAGGGCTTCCAATGGCCACAACCCACTGGCCCACTTTCAAGTTTTCGGATGAACCGAATTGCAACACAGGAAAATTATTTCCAGATTTGATTTTGATAAGGGCAAGATCGGTGTTTGGATCCCTTCCGATAATTTTTGCATCGTATTCATCCCCATCTTTCAGGATGACCTTAATTTGATCTGCGTTCTCGATCACATGATTGTTGGTGACAATATGCCCGTCTTTATCAATAATAAAGCCTGAGCCCAGACTGCGCTGTTTGAAATCTCCTTGAGGCCGTCTGCCAAAAAATCTTTCAAACATCTCCTGTTCTGGATCATCCTCACCAAATGGGGGTCTGGAAAAATGACGGAATACCCGGCCACCGCCTTTGATGGTTTTAACCGTCCGGATATTGATCACGGCCGGGCTGACCGTTTCGGCGAGGGATGTGAAGCTTTGCGGGACCATCTGAATATCTGATGGTTTCGCCTCGGCCGGTGAAGTAAATGTGATGTGTGAAGCCGCCACCAGTCCGGTTGACAGGAACAGAATGGCAATAACACCCTTCCATCCTGTTTTTTTTCTGAGTTGTCTGGTTTGTCTCATAATCGCTCCTTGTTTTTTATTTTTCCTCATGGCAGATGGACGAATGAGCAAACCGTGTGCCAAGCCTCCTGCCTGAGGACAGATTCAAGTGTAACACGTTGAAAAAAACAGTTAAACTAAATTTAGCACACCTGCTGAATGTTTTTTTTTAATTGTGTCTTGATCTATAGGGGCTCAAAGTGGATAATATATATCCATATATGTGATGAAGCTGTATAAAAAGTATCCGGATTGAGATGATAAAAAATGGGGTACATGTCCTTGATGACATTAGTTGAATCCTCTTTGATCTGTTTTTCCTTCAGCTGAGTCGCTATTTTAGGGAAAATCGTGACCGAATGGCACGTGAAGG
>JAUXCK010000041.1 GCA_030618925.1 Desulfobacteraceae bacterium | reverse complement strand
CCCCCCTGCCTGCAGCCGTTACTTCGGCCACTGTCGTGGCACCGGCCCGGCAGATGATCAGGTCGGCGGCCATATATTGAGTGGCCATATCATGAAAAAAGGATTTGACCCGCCCTTCCACACCGATCTTTTTATACCTGTCCTTTATCAGGTTTTCATCTTCGGGACCTGTCTGGTGGATAAAAAAATACCTTTTTTTATCTTCTAAAAACGCCAGCGCATCGACCACCGCCATGTTTATGCTGTGGGCGCCCTGACTTCCCCCTAAAACAAGAACCGTAAACTTTCCATTTCCAGATCTCTTTCCGGCTTTGGTTTCATTTTGTCTGCCCACAGATACCAGAAGTGACCGGCGTACAGGGTTTCCTGTGTTTTTGATTTTCGAAGGATTCCGGCCGATCAGGGTGTGTTGAAACGAAACATAAATCCGGTCCGCCAGTATTGAAAGCAGCCGGTTGGTGATTCCGGGCTGAAGGTTCTGCTCATGAAGCACCACCTTGATTCTTAAAAGCCATGCCGCGACCCCCACGGGCCCGGATGAATACCCTCCCATTCCCACCACGATATCCGGCCTGAACAACTTCAAAATGCGAATGGCGTCAAAGATACCCTTTGGAATTTTTACGGCTGATCTCAACTTCATGAACAGACTGCGCCCCTTAATTCCCTCTGCGGTGATTCCTTTTAGATCAAAGCCCGCCCTGGACAGCACGGATTGCTCAAAACGATTTCCAATGCTCACAAAAAGGAGCTTTGTATTTCTTCTCTTTTCAATAAATGCTTCAGCAATGGCAATCCCCGGGAAAAGATGCCCGCCGGTCCCCCCGCCTGTTATGACGACGCGAAGCGGGTGAGACCCGAGCCTTCCACCCGATAAGGACCCTGATTTCCGGACCGCTTTCTGAACCCGCGGCTGAGCCGGGTCCATCCCGTTGGGATGCCCAATATTATTTTGGGCCTGGGGAAAGCAGCCTTTATTCAGAATAAGAATATGTTCGCCCGGATTGGTCATTTTGCCTGAGATGCTCCAATATTCATCAAAATCCCGATACACGCCATGTTAAGAAGCAATGACGTGCCGCCATAACTTAAAAAAGGGAGCGTTAGCCCCTTGGGCGGTAAAAGCCCCAGGGCCACCCCCATGTTGACGCTGACCTGAATCCCCAATGCGATTGTCAGGCCCAGGGCCATGAAAGAACCAAAAAGGTCTTCCGTGTTTTTTGCAATATAGATCCCCCGAAAAAGGATAACAGCGAAAAGCCCGATGATAAAAAGCACACCCAGGAGTCCCAGCTCTTCTCCGATAACTGAAAAGATAAAATCTGTATGCGGTTCCGGGAGATAAAAAAGTTTCTGGTAACCCTGCCCGATCCCCGCACCCCATAATCCCCCGGTACCAAACGCCATAAGGGAATGGATAATCTGGTAGCCTGTATCTGCCGGGTACTGCCACGGATCAAGAAAGCCGATAATCCGTCTCATCGGATAATCCGCCTTTTGCATAAAATAAAAAATAAAGGGAAAAACAGCGGCAACGCCCAATAGAAGATGCCGTATGCGGACGCCGCCCACAAAAAGCATTATCCATGTCAATGCGCAAAGGATAATAATCGATCCAAAATCAGGTTGCATGGAAATCAACAAAATGAAAAAACTGAGAACAATAATGTGAGGGATAAACCCGATGGACAGCTCTTTGATTTTATCCTGTTTTTTGCTCATGGAATACGCCAGGTAAATGACCATCGCAAAGCGGGCGAATTCCGATGGCTGAAAGGACAGGCCTTTGTAGCGGAGCCACCGTTCAGCCCCGCCCGCAGAATGACCCAGGTCCGTGACCTGTATGGCAATCAGAAGCGCAAAAGCAATCCCCAGAAAAACATAAGACAGGGAGCGATAGAAATGATATGGGACATACCTGCAGATCACCAGGGCGGAAACCCCCAAAAGGGAAAAAAGGACCTGCTTCTTAAGGAAGTAATAGTCTTTTCCGAATTTTTCCAACGCAAGTGTAGAGCTGGCACTATAGACCATTACAATTCCAATCCCCACCAGGATTAAAACAGAAAAAAGCAAGCTGACATCATAGTTGACTTGTTCGGCCGCTAACTTTTTCATGCGATCATTAATTCCCTTTCACCCTTCCAACCAGTTGGCAGAATACATCACCGCGATGCGCATAACTGTCAAACATATCAAAGCTGGAACAGGCCGGAGACAAAAGCACCGTATCTTCAGGTTCACCTGCCTCCCGGGCCATGATGACTGCCTGTTCCATGGATTCCGCAATAAGTGTACGGGTAAGATGACCGAGGGCCTTGACGATTTTTTCCTCCGCCTCCCCCATAACGATCAGCAGCTTGGTCTGCTTTCTAATTTGATCTTCAAGCTTCCTGTAATCCCCGCCTTTATCTCTCCCCCCCATGATTAAAATGACCGGGCCGCTGAATGCCCCCAGCGCCCGGGATACAGCATCTACATTGGTTGCCTTGGAGTCATCGAAATATTGGACGCCATCGACCGTCATCACATATTCAAGGCGATGAGAAAGCCCGGTGAAGTCCGAAAGGGCTGACTGGATGCCGGCAATATCTCCTCCGGCAGCAAGAGTGGCAAGGGCAGCGGCGGCAATATTTTCATGGTTGTGTTTTCCTGCAAGAGATGTCCGGGTCAGATCAATCACCCCGGCATCATTGCCTGTTACCCCCTTCAGGAATATGGTATCATGATTAATGATGGTGCTGATGCCCGCGCCTCCCGATGAATCGAAATACTGCTTCCGGGATCTTATTTCCCCGGAAAGGGATAGGGTCAGCGGGTCAGAGCCGTTTAAAACAGCAAAATCCGTTTCATCCTGGTTTGCAAACAGCCTTAATTTTGCCATGGCATATTGTCTCATGTCAGAATACCGGTCCAGATGATCTTCGGTGATATTTAAAAGCACGCCAACCCGTGGTCTGAATAAATCAATAGTGTCCAGCTGAAAGCTACTCACTTCCGCTACGACATAATCCGCTTTTTCCTTCTGCTCCATGTATTCAATAAGGGGCCGGCCGATATTGCCCCCCACAAACACTTTGTATCCGCAGCATTTTAACATCTCCCCGATCAACCGTGTCGTTGTGGTTTTTCCATTGGTGCCGGTCACGGCTATGACCGGCTCCTTAATAAACCGGGCGGCCAGCTCAATTTCACCAATGACGGGAATTCCCATTGCGACGGCTCGCTGAACCGGCTCAATCGTGTGCGGAACACCCGGGCTCAGAATAACCATGTCCGAATTTTCAATTATTTCCCCGGGATGCCCCCCCAGTTCCATCGAGATGCCCATTTCACGAATTTTGGAAGCAAACGGTTCAAGCGTTTTTTCCTCTGCCATGTCCGTAACTGTGACAACAGCGCCTTTTCTCTTTAAAAAAACAGCAGCGGCATAGCCCGAAATTCCAAGCCCGATGATGAGAATATTTTTATTTTGAAAATCCCCCATTAATCCTTTGCCCAATTCAGATCCGGAGCCTCCGACCCGGTATCCCCCATGAAAAGGGATACTGCCACAATACGGAAAATTACCGCATCTTCAACGTACTCATGGAGAGCAACGCCAGGGCGATTGAAATAATCCAGAACCGAACGATCACCTTGGGTTCCGGCCACCCTTTTAATTCAAAATGATGATGCAGCGGTGCCATTTTGAAAATTCGTCGACCGTTGGTCACTTTAAAAAAGCTGACCTGAAAAATAACCGAAAGCGCTTCTATAACAAAAAGCCCGCCAACGATGACGAGCAGAATTTCCTGTTTGGTGATCACGGCAACGACCCCCAGCATTCCCCCAAGGGACAGGGAGCCGACATCTCCCATGAAAATCTGCGCCGGATAGGTATTAAACCAGAGGAAACCAAGCGTGGCCCCGGCCAGAGAGCCGCAAAAAATAGCGAGTTCACCGCTGCCAGGAACATGGTTGATTTGAAGATATTCTGCAATTCGAGCATGTCCGGCCACGTATGCAAATACAATGTAAGTCACCGCCGCAATCAGTACCGGTCCTGCGGCCAGACCGTCCAGACCGTCTGTCAGGTTAACCGCGTTGGAGGTGCCGACAATGACCAAAGCCGCAAACAGGATATAGCCGACCCCGAGATCGGGTGCCAGATTCTTGAAAAACGGAATCGTCACCTGGGTGCTGAAATCCGGGGTCATATAAACCAGATACCCGGTCAGCAGCGCCAGGGCGATCTGGAGCGCGAATTTCATCCGTACGCCTAATCCTTTGCTCCGTTTCTTAACCTGCATGAGATAATCATCAATAAAACCGATGGCCCCGTTACCCACAGCAACAAGGAGAACAATCCAGATATAATGGTTGGCTAAATCGTTCCAGAGGAGGGTTGAAACTGTGATTGAAAAAAGGATAAGGATACCGCCCATGGTAGGTGTTCCAGCCTTATCAAAGTGGGTTTCAGGGCCATCTTTTCGAATATACTGGCCGATCTGCAGAGTTCTGAGTTTACGGATCACCCAGGGACCCAGCAGAAAACAAATCAAAAATGCGGTCAAACTGGCATATATGGTCCGGAACGTGATGTACCGGAATACATTTAAAAATGATATCTGGTCGTGAAGCGGATAAAGCAGATGATAAAGCATAATTCCCTGATAACTGCCGCTGCTAATTAATTTTGTTGGTTTCTAAAGAGTCGCCTCTTCAGATAAATCCAAAACAATCGCCGACACGTCGACTTGATTGTGGATGCACCGTCGTTCCATGCCGTTTCTTTGTTCAGGAATGCAATATGAATAGGAAAAAACCCGTCGTTCAATTCCTATTCGTTTTTCTGACGAATGACAGGATGGCGGCATAAATGACCAATTAAGCATTGATGTCTTTCCCATGGCTTAGCCCTCGAGTGATGGTTTCCATTTTCATGGCCCGGGACCCCTTGATCAGCACCCAGTCCCCGGACTTGAGGTGGATCTTCAACTGCTCAAGAATTGATTCTCTTGACCCTGTTATGACCTGATCTTCATCCAACCCCTCGGCGATTGCCCCTTCGGCAACGGCATCCGAAAAGTTGCCGGTCACATATAAAAGGGTGATGTCTGATTTCCCTGCCAGAGCACCAATCGCCTTGTGCATGGCCTCAGCATGTTTACCCAGTTCAAACATGTCCCCCAACACCAGGATCCCCCTTTGTTTTCCCTTAAGGGACAAAAGCGTTAAAATGGCCGTCTTCATTGAATCAGGATTGGCATTATATGTGTCATCAATGATATGAATGCCCTGTCCTGTCGTTAGAATATTCATTCTCCCCTGGGCCGGCTGAAAACCCTCGATGCCGGTTTTGATTTCTCCGGCACTAAGTCCTGCCAGATACCCTGCTGCTGCTGCTGCAAGGGCATTTGAAACCATGAAATCACCGGGGAAGTCGAGGTTAACCGATATCTCCTCATCCGGAAGGGACAGCGTAAAAACGGTCCCTTTTCCTTTTCGCTGCGGGGACAGGCCCCGTATGGCTGCTTTTTCGGAATGCCCGTAGAAAAGGACCCTGGATGAGGCCTTTTCTGACAATTTCAGAACCCTCGGGTCATCACAATTGAGTATGGCGGTACCCCCTGATTTGATTTCCGCCAGAAGTTCTCCCTTAGCCTTCATGACGCCTTCTATGGACCCGACCCCTTCAAGGTGTGCTGCACCGATATTTGTTATGATTCCCACCTCCGGACTGCACATCCGGCCAAGCACCCCGATCTCCCCTGGCTGGTTCATACCCAGTTCAACCACAGCCCACTCATGGTCATTTGACAGCTGAAAAAGTGTCAGGGGAAGCCCGATTTCATTATTAAAGTTCCCGGTGGTCGACAAGGTCGAAAATTTCTGTTCCATGACGCTCGAAGTGATCCCCCTGGTGGTGGTTTTACCGTTTGATCCTGTAATTGCGATGACCGATGCCTTTGATCTCTTGCGCTGAAAAGAGGCCAGGTCACCCAATGCCTTGATGGTGTCGCTCACCGCAACACCGACAATATTATTCTTTTCCCATTCAGATAATGCAAGATCTCCTGTTTTCTGTTTTTCCAGGACAATGCCTGAAACGCCTTTGGCTATCGTATCCTTTATAAAGCTGTGGCCATCATGGGTTTCTCCCCGGATGGCAACAAAAAGATTGTTTTTCTTGACCTTCCGTGAATCAATCGCGATACCGTCAAAAACCCTTGACCGGTCCCCGGATAACAGGTCCCCTCCGGTTGCCTCAAGGACATCCGATGTTTTCCATGGAATCGAATGCGCCATCTTTTTTATTTGCCTCAAGCACCTGCTGAACAATGGTTCGGTCATCAAAAGGAATCGTTTTATCCCCAATGACCTGATAAGTTTCATGCCCTTTTCCGGCAATCAACACTGTATCCCCGGAACAGGCGGAAAGAATACTGGATTGAATCGCCTTTTTCCGGTCCGGCTCCACCAGGTACCCCTTTTGCGGATGCCCGGATTCAGAATCAGCCGGCAAACTGACTTTTTCAATTCCGTTCTTGATCTGCTCTATAATCTTCATGGGATCTTCGGTCCGGGGATTATCTGAGGTAATCATCACGAGATCAGAAAGCCTGCCGGCGACCTCACCCATTTTGGATCGTTTCGTCCTGTCCCTGTCCCCCCCGCAGCCGAACACAGAAATCAGCCGGCCCGGTGTCATTGACTTTAATGTTGAAAGCACATTTTGCAGCGCATCGGGTGTGTGGGCATAGTCTACAAAAATAAACCGGCCTGTTTTATCCTTCACCAATTCGAGCCGACCCGGGACACCGGGAAAGTTTTCCATGCTTTTCTGAATGGCTGAAAGGGGCAGGCCGAGTGCAATCCCTGCACCAACGGCACACATAATATTTTCCAGGTTGTAGTGGCCCACAAGGGATGAAGTGAGTTCAAACGCACCAGAAGGCGTTGACATAAATCCCCTGATGCCGTGCAGATCAAACTGTGTGTCACGGACACGGATATGGCATTTGTCCGAATCTCCGATGGTTAAAATATCCGGTTTCCTGTCCAGGGTATCAAGGGTATGCAGGAGTTCTAACCCCTTTTCGCTGTTACAATTAATGACGGCGGTCCTGTGGTTGTTATTCAGTCCGCGGACCAGATTTTTTGTGAACAGTTTTTTCTTGCACGAAAAATAGCTTTCCATGTCATGATGGAAATCAAGATGATCCTGGCTCAGGTTGGTGAATATCCCCACTTTGAGCCTCAGGTGATCAATACGGTGCAGCTCAAGCGCGTGGGAGGAAACCTCCATCACCACATGTGTCACCGCCTCATCCTTCATGTGGGACAGGATCTCCTGAAGGTCGGCCGATTCGGGCGTTGTCACCGGATTATCAAAAATTTTTCCAGCATAACGATAATCTATGGTGCCGATGAGGCCTGCCCTGAGGCCTGCTGTTGTGAACATATTCTCAATCAGACAGGCCGTGGTTGTCTTACCGTTTGTACCGGTAATGCCGACGATGTTCAGCTTTTCGGAAGGATGGTTGTAAAACCGGGCGGAAATACTGGAAAGGGCATTGCGTGTATTCTTGACCCGGACAGTCAGGATATCTTTTTTTATGGGTTTCTGAACAACAACTGCGGCTGCCCCCTTCTCAATCGCCTGGTCGATAAAATCATGTCCATCGGCCTTAAAACCGGGTATGGCAACAAAAAGCCCCCCGGATTTCACCTGGTCTGACCGGTAATGAATGGAGGAAATGTCAGGGTCAGAAGCAATGCCCGGGGTTTCCGGGCCGGCTTGGGGCACCTCCAGACACATCGGGCCGGAAAGGATCATGCCGGCCAGGGCATTAGTATGGTCCGGGCTGCTTTGGGAATCCGCAGTTCTAAGGAGGGTGGAAAGCCTCATCCCTTTGTTCCTCCTCTCCCCGATGCAGTTGCCAGCCGGGTTTTCAATCCTTTTTTTGTTCTTGGTGAAATGTTCAAATAGTTAAATGTCTCGTGGGCGATCTTCTTGAATGCCGGTGCAGCAACGATTCCACCGTAATTTACATTCACCGGTTCATCCACAATAACCAGTATCGCGATTTCCGGATTTTCGGCCGGTGCAAATCCTATAAATGAAGCGATATACCGCTTGTTTGAATATTTTCCGTTCCCATCTATTTTCTGAGCAGTCCCGGTTTTCCCACAGACAGAATATCCTGCCATGGATGCCTGAATACCGGTACCCCCCTCGGTCGTGACGGTCTGCATAATTCTTTTGACTTTTCCAGCGGTCTCCGGAGAAACAGCGGCCCTGATCTGTTGGGGAGAAAATTTTTCAATAATCCTTCCGTTTTCGTCAGTGATGGCTTTTACAATATAAGGTTTCATGAGGATGCCGTCATTGGCGATGGACGCTACAGCAGTGATGAGCTGAATCGCCGAAACCGAGATTCCCTGGCCAAATGAGATGGTGCTGGCATCAATTCTGGTCCATCGTGAAGGCTGTGAAAGTGCACCGGCAGCTTCCCCCGGGCAATCGATCCCGGTCTCATCGCCAAACCCAAACGACCGAAGGGTGGTATACAATGTATCCTTTCCAATTTTTTCGGTCACTTTGGCAGTTCCGATATTACTCGAATACTTGATGATCTGCTGCAGGGACAGCCACCCGTAGTCATGTGTGTCGTGAATATAATTTTTATCAATTTTATATCTGCCATTTTCGCAAAAAAATATGTCGCTGGGTAAGCATTTGCCGGATTCAATGGCTGCGGCGGCAAGAAAAATTTTCATGGTCGATCCGGGTTCGAAAAGGTCAGTGATGGCCCGATTTCGCCACGAATTTCGATGAAAGCGTCCGAATGTATTTGGGTTAAATCTCGGAAAATGGGCCAGGGCCAGAATAGCGCCTGTTTTCGGGGACATCACTATGGCCATGCCGGATTTGGCTGCATATGATGTGGCAGCCTCTTCCAGAGCACTTTCCGTAATGTACTGAATTGTTTGATCAATGGTAAGAATAAGATTATTGCCGCTGGATTGGGGCAGCAGCTCTTTGGGTGTTTGAAATCCGCGACCCAGGGCATCCTGCATGACCGTCTGTCTGATAGTGGAGCCCTTTAAATTGCTGTTATAATAAAATTCAAGCCCTTCAAGACCCTGACCATCGATACCGGAGAACCCGATCACCTGGGCCGCAGCTGTGAGGTTCGGATACACGCGCACGTATGCAGGAATAAACGCTATCCCTTCCAGTTCCAAGTTCTTAACCGCAGAGACCTTTTTAGGAATGACCTGTCGTTTGATCCAAACAAAGGTTCGCCCTGATGACAGTTTCCGTCTAAGCTTGCGGGGATTCAAGTCCAGGATTCTTGCAAGATTTTTTGCTGCCGCCCGCGGGTTCTTGATACGGGACGGGTTTGCTGCAATGGATGTGGCATTAACACTGACGGCCATTTCCTTGTGGTTTGTATCAAATATGGTGCCACGTTTGCCCAGGCAGGTGAAGGACTTTTTATACTCGCACTCTGCTTTTTGCGACAGCCAGGGCCCCTTGAAAATATGAAGGTGAACAGCCCTTGCACTGATGGCCATATATAGAATAGCAAAGATTGAACCCACAAGAATAACCCGCAGTGTTCTTTTTTTATGGTCGGTAAGTTTCATGGGATAATAATTATCTGCCTGGGACCGGGCATCACCAATCCAAACTCGTTCCTGGCAATCCTTGCGATTCTTTCGGGTGACTTGAGACCGGCAAGTTCAACCCTCAGATTTTTTTGTATTGTCATAAGGCGGCTCCAGCCTTTTTTTTCCTGTGAAATTTTATAGCCTGCTTCGACACATTGCACTCGGCACCAGGTATAAAAAAGAAGCTCTCCCATCAGGATGACAAGAAAAAACAACCAGATGCCGGGCGAACCCGGGAAACGGTTTTTTTTTCGTGAGTTTCGTTTCCGTGATTTTCGTTTCATGGACGAATCCGTTAATCCTGCTTTATATTTTTTCCGCAACCCGCAGCCTTGCACTTCTTGACAGCGGATTTATCTCAACTTCCTCGTTTGTCGGTTTTAATACTTTTCGGGTTAGGATGCGGACAGTCTTCTTTTTTTCACATGTGCATTTTGGAAAATCGGAAGGACAAATGCACGATTTCTCAAGGTGTTTCAACCCGTTTTTAACGATTCGATTTTCCAGTGAATGAAAAGAGATCACACAGATCCGGCCTTTTGGATTTACCAGATCAGCCACCAGGGTCATAAACGTCTCGAGCCGTTCGAGTTCCTGATTCACAGCGATCCTAAGGGCCATAAAAACCCTTGTCGCCGGGTGAATCTTTGAACGATACCTCGATTTCGGCGGAAAGGCGTTGTAAATAATGCCTGCCAGATGTCTGCTTGACCGAATCCGCCCTTTTTTTCTTTCCCTGGCAATGCGTTTTGCTATGGGCCAGGCCCGGCGCTCTTCACCATAATTTCGGAATATTGCTGCAAGGTCTGCTTCGCCCCTTGAATTAATGATATCTTCTGCCGTTGTGGGGGAATTGATATCCATTCGCATATCAAGGGGCTCATCCTTATTAAAACTGAAACCACGCCCGCTTTTTTCCAACTGATATGAGGATAATCCAAGATCTAAAAGAATACCGTCCACTGATGGAACCTCCAGGCTAAGAAGAATTTCTTTCAGATTTGCATAATTGTCATGGACCGGACGAAAATTTGATCCAAACGGTTTCAGCACCTTACGTGCATTCTCAATGGCAGCCATATCCTGATCAATGCCGATCAAAAGTCCATCCGGTAATATTTTTTTTAGAATCGCGCTGGAATGCCCGGCACCCCCCAGAGTGCCATCCACATAAATTTTTCCCGGCCGGCAGTTCAGAAAGTCAACCGCTTCCGCCAGCATTACAGGGATGTGGGTATACGTCATGTTTTTAGAGCCCTAATTCGTCAATTTCGCTTCTGGTCTCCTCTTTTTCCATATCTTCATCAAACAACTGACCTTCTTTTGCCCATTTCTTGCGGGACCATATTTCAAAATGATCAACGGAACCGACCAGCACAATCTCTTTTTTAACACCTGCATATTCTCTCAGGGTCGGCGGAATCAGAATCCGCCCCTGTTTATCGCAATTGCACTCAAATGCACCGCCAATAAAAACCCTTCTGAACCGGCGCATTGTCGCACTTTTTTTAGTCCTTTCCATGATCCGGCCCTCGACAACTTTCCACCCATCAAACGTATAGGCATAAAGGCTCGAGTCCAATCTGGACAGCATGATCCCATCACCCCCGCCGGCCTTCAGAATATCCCGGAATCTTGACGGAATGATGATGCGGCCTTTCTCATCTATGGTATGATTGGAGCTGCCTCGAAACATAACACCCTCAGATCAGTTTTTATCCACTTTCATCCACTTTACTCCACATTTCGTGCAGGGTACACTATTTGAAATAGCTGTCAAGTAAAATATTTCATAAAAATCACAACCTTGATATTTTTAATGAGTTCGATGGGTTCGGAGATGCACCGGGGTTTGATAGAGGGAAGCGGGTGTTACCTCAGATTAAAGAGGGTTCATCAACACAAAAAGATTATAACAACCTGAAATAAATTATGAAAATTGTCCTTGAAAACAAATTTTCAGGGCGTGGCCGTCAATTCCAAACAAAAACAGACGTGGGGCCCAATCTCTGGACAATCAAATTTTCCCCACTTTCCGCCATCTATGGAAATCATCTCCTGTGGATAAAATTTCATCTGAATCCTTATTATCCAGTTTATAGCCATAACATCGGGAATTAGGGACACTGATGCAAATCAAGCGCCGTGTCCATACCCTTCATCGCTTTTGAGATCACAATCGATTTTGGCACCCTGATTTCCGGGATAGTTTTAACTTAACACCAAAATATCTTGTTTTTCAGACCCAGATGGTCTATTAGATTCTGAAAATTGTAGCGTATTTGTAGAGTAAAAACTCTGCAAATTGCCATTTTTTTTCTGGATTTTGCCGGTCAAGGTGCCTGACTAAATTACGTACACGTCTTCGGGAATCCTTGAAGGCCGGAAAAATGCCTGGGTGGCGGAATTGGTAGACGCAAGGGACTT
>JAUXCK010000113.1 GCA_030618925.1 Desulfobacteraceae bacterium | reverse complement strand
TGGCTACGATCCGACTTTAAACACCTAAGCACTGACAAGCGTAATGGAGATCATTTCTAATGAAAACAACTGCTTTAATTGGATTTTTTATCATTTTCCTGTCCACCGCTGCACAGGCAGAACCCATGTATGTCACCAATACCATAAAGATAACCCTGCGAACAGGCCCTGGAACAGATCATAAAGTCGTACGGATGTTGAATTCCGGGCTGGCAGTGGAACTGCTGGAAGCCGGGGGAGACTGGAGTCTTATCCAGCTGTCGGATGGGATGGAAGGCTGGATCCTGAGCCGATTTATATCATCGGATAAACCGAGCGATCTTGTTCTGAGAGAGTTGGCCAGAAAATACGAAAAACTCCTGGCCCGGTCTACAGCGCTGCAGGAGGAAAATAAGCAATTAAAGACCGAAAATGAGCGTCTTTCAAGGGAACTTGAAACCAGCGAGACATCACTGAGTCAAACCAGCAGCAATTACAGCACCCTCAAAAAAGAATCCACTGAATTTTTAGAACTGAAAGCCGAACATGAGAAGGCGGCCGGTGAGCTTTCCAAACAATCACAAAGGGCAAAAGAGCTGCGAGAACAGCTGTTGGAGAGAAACATCATGCTTATGCTCGCAGGTGCCGGTGTGCTCTTACTCGGGTTTATTATCGGCTTTAGCACAAAAAAATCTCGGAGACGGTCATCCTTGCTGACCTAAGCGCAAGCTGTGGAACAAAAATCAAACTCTTTGATTATTTAAGCAAAATATGGAACATAAATCAGATTTTTTGATCATTGGAAGCGGTGTGGCGGGACTTTTATTTGCACTGAAAGTTGCCGATTTTGGTAGTGTTTGCCTGGTGACAAAAAAAAAGGCATCAGAGAGCAATACCAATTACGCACAGGGCGGTATTGCGTCTGTTTTCGATAACCTGGATTCTTTTGATCAGCATATCAAGGATACCTTGTCTTCCGGCAACGGTCTCTGCAACCGGGAAGTGGTCGAAAGGGTTGTAAAAGAGGGGCCGGACAGGATTAGAGAACTCATCGATCTGGGGGTTACTTTTAATGTTAAAGATACGCCCCTGTCGGATCGTGACGGGGTGAATCTGGACCTTGGAAGGGAAGGGGGCCATTCTCATAACCGGATCGTCCATTCTCAGGACATGACGGGAAGGGAGGTCGAAAAGGTTTTACTGGACCGGTTAAAGAAACATGATCAGATTATGCTGTTTGAAAACCATATTGCCGTTGATCTGATTACCTATTCAACCCGCATGAAACGTGGACACGTCACAACAACCCATGAAGATTTCTGCTGTGGGGCCTATGCCCTTGACAGGGAAAACAGCCGGGTTAAAACATTTAACGCAAAAATAACGCTTCTTGCCACAGGCGGGACAGGGAAAGTATATTTATATACTAGCAATCCGGATATCGCCACAGGAGACGGAATTGCCATGGGATACCGGGCCGGTGCCAGGGTGGCCAATCTTGAATTCGTCCAGTTTCATCCCACTTGTTTATATCATCCGGACGCAAAAAATTTTTTAATATCTGAAGCTGTCAGAGGGGAAGGCGGGCAACTGGTTGATGCTTCCGGAAAACCATTTATGGAAAAATATGACCCCCAAAAGGACCTGGCCTGCCGCGATGTCGTGGCACGGGCGATTGACACGGAACTCAAGAAAAGCGGCGATCAGTCTGTATTTCTGGATATTTCCCACAAGGCGTCGACGTTTATCAAAGGCCGGTTTCCAAATTTGTATGAAAACTGTAAAAAATTTGGTTTTGATATGACCCGGGACCCTGTGCCGGTTGTACCGGCTGCGCACTACATGTGCGGTGGAGTGGTCACCGACATGAATGGCCAGACAGACATTCAATGCCTTTTTGCCGTGGGGGAAACCGCATGCACAGGGCTTCACGGTGCAAACCGGCTTGCGAGCAATTCACTGCTCGAGGCACTTGTATATGCTGATGCAGCCGCCGGGCAGGCCATCACTGAATTAAAAACAAGGGATTTTCTTATGCCGCACATCTCTTCGTGGGACGAAGTCGGTACCACGGACAGTGATGAGGTGGTGATGGTGACCCAGAATTGGGATGAAATCAGACGATTCATGTGGAGTTATGTAGGGATTGTTCGATCAGACAAGCGTCTGGCCCGGGCCAGGCGGCGAGCAGAAATTATTTTAGATGAGATAGAAAAATACTATTGGGATTTCAAAGTAACAGGCGATCTTATTGAACTGCGGAACCTGGCAACCGTGGCGGATCTGATTATAAAATGCGCCATGCACAGGAAAGAGAGCCGTGGACTTCATTATAATATCGAATATCCCTCTCTGGATGACGCGAGGTGGCAAAAAGATACGGTTTTGCGCCGTCCGTTTGTGGGCTGACCTGCTTTTAAACCTCCCCTCCCGAAAGGCAGGTATATTCTTCGTTGACAATTCCGATTTACGTCTTATTTTTTTAGGTTGGCCTACATCCATGAAGGGTGCCTTTAAAAACTTCCATTAAATCATTGGAAAACAAGTTCAGGCTGATTTGAGCGGATGCGTCTGGACTTGGGATGGTTTCCGGAAAAACAATTTCAGGATATTAAATGAGCGAAAAACGAGATTATTATGAGGTTCTCGGTGTTAACCAGAACGCCACCAGCAGTGAAATTAAAAGCAGATACCGCAAGCTTGCCTTAAAGTACCATCCTGATAAAAACCCTGGGAATAAACCCGCAGAAGAAAAATTCAAGGAGGCTGCAGAAGCATATGCTGTTCTCCAGGATGCTGAAAAGCGTCAGATTTATGATCAGTATGGCCATCAGGGGTTAGAGGGCTCAGGGTTCTCTGGCTTTGATGATATCTTTTCAAGCTTTGGGGATATTTTTGAGGATTTTTTTGGCCTTGGGTCTGGAAGGCGATCTAGAAGCAGGGCAAGGCGGGGGGCTGATCTTCGGTATGACCTGGTCCTTGAATTCATGGAAGCTGCATTTGGAGCCGATAAAACCATTGAGCTGGAAAAAATGGAGAAATGCCCGGACTGTGACGGCGATGGATGTGAACCAGGAACCCGGCCGGCCCAGTGCCAACAGTGCGGCGGTACCGGTCAGGCCAGCCGATCCCAGGGTTTTTTTACAGTGAGGACCACATGTCCGTCTTGCCGCGGCAGGGGTCAGACCATACCAAATCCCTGTTCAAACTGCAGGGGTGCAGGTCAGGTCATCGTCAACAAAAAAGTGTCGGTTAAAATTCCTGGAGGTGTTGATACAGGATCGAGGCTTCGCCTGACGGCAGAAGGGGAAAGTGGTGCTGCCGGAGGCCCTCCGGGTGATCTTTATGTGTTCATCCAGGTCAAACCCCACAAGATTTTTACGCGCAATGATACGGAGGTCATTATCCGGGTTCAGCTCTCTTTTATTCAGGCTGCGCTGGGCGACACAATTACAGTACCGACGCTTGAAGGCGAGGAAACACTGAAAATTCCGAAAGGGACTCAGTATGGGGATACATTTCGTCTCCGGAGGATGGGAATCCCTTCCCTGAGAGGGTATGGCCGCGGTGATCAGATCATCCAGGCTGAAATACAAACCCCCACAAAGATCACTAAAAAGCAGGAATCTTTGCTCAGGCAGTTTTCAGACATTGAATCAGAGAGACTGAAGAGCAAGTTAAAGAAGATATTTAAGGGCAAGCCGTCTAAGGCAGCCATGTAGCCGATACATTCCGTAAACTGCAGGAGAAGGCACATGTTCGAGTTAAAAGTTATTGATCATTTTGCAGCAGCCCACCAGCTGAAAATGGTGGCGGAAAAATGTGAAAATCTACATGGGCATAATTGGAAGGTCGAAGTTTATGTGGCCGGCGAAACCCTCAACACTGCGGGTGTTCTTGTGGATTTTGGAGAGGTGAAAGATCAGTTAACAGAAATAATGTTAACCCTTGATCATAAGTTTCTCAATGAACTCGAAATGTTCAAAGAGGACAATCCCTCTTCCGAGAATATCGCAAGGTATATTGCCACGGCACTTTCAGCCGGTTTAAAGGAAGATCAGATCAACGTATCAAGGGTCACGGTTTGGGAGTCGGAGAATGCTTCGGCCACTTACATCCTTTAGCATCTGCCAAAAGGGGCAAACAAAACAAAAAAGATATTGACCCCTCCCCATGAAGCCCATTTGCCAGGCAATGTATTACGATTATTGCTAAAATGATTTTAATACGGTTGCGTTATACTTTTGTAAGCTGCGCCATCAATTCATCCCGGGTGATAATTGAAGTGATATTTTCCACATGCGCCTGGATTCTCTCCATCCCCCCTTCCTGGCGGTCGATCAAGGTAATGACTTTCACGACATTTAATCCTTCAGATCGGGCACGTTCGATGGCTTTGATGGTTGATCCTCCGGTGGTGACCACATCCTCAACAATGGCCACCCTGTCTTCAGGAACCAGATCTCCTTCCACCCATTTGATGATGCCATGATCTTTCTGCTCTTTGCGGATGGAGAAGGCATTGACAGGGTTGTTTTTTAATCCAGATACAAATGCCGTTGCCACTGCGATGGGGTCTGCGCCAAAGGTCATGCCGCCCACCCCCGCGACATCCATGTCTCTGATTTCTTCAAACACAAGGTGACCCACCAGAAACATTCCCCTGGGACTCAAAACCGTTGGTTTGCAATTCACATAAAAACGGCTCATACCGCCTGAAACAAGTTTGAAAACCGGCGTTTCGCTGAATTTAAAAGATTTCATATTTATGATCTCAATAAGTTCCTGCTTCATTTTTTCTCCCTGGTGACGATAATAGACTTTGTATGACCCTGTTTTTATGAAAGAGAGTATTGCATTTGAACAATTGATTGGATAAAAAGCCCCCACTGTAGTGGAAGAAGCCTTTTGAAAGGGATTCAGCGGAGGCTTTAAGTAAGGAAAACTGGGAACAGCACTCCTTAAACTCAAATTTTCAATATCAGTTTACGCGATTCAGGTCAAACCAAAATCTGCAGAGGATAAAAACACTATTGCAATTTTGCGGGCAACACCGTAAAATAACGACAAAATATTTGCTTTTCCTGCTATCAGGCCAGACGGTATTTTCTACTTTCAATAACCATACAGGCAAAACAGAGGGTATGAACGAGCATCACAGAGAGAATACGATTATCCGCATGTTTCATGTTTATAAGCGGTACGGCGCTAAAAACGCCCTTGTTGACATCAGCATTGATGTCCGGAAAAATGAAATGCTTCTTGTCACCGGTCCCAGCGGCGCCGGGAAGTCGACATTGTTGAAGCTCCTTTATCTCGGGGAACCTGTATCTGAAGGCCAGATTTTAATAGAGGGTATTAATCTTTCAAGAATTTCCAATAAACGCATCCCTTTTCTCAGGCGGAAATTCGGTATTATATTTCAGGATTATAAATTAATCCCCACTAAAACTGTGTTTGACAATATTGCAATGGTGCTTGAAGTAACCGGTGAAAGTTTTCGTTTTATTCAAAAGAAAGTCAGCAGTGTGTTAAGAACGGTCGGAATGGAAGGAAAGCTGAATGCCTTTCCGCCAAGTCTTTCGGGCGGGGAGCAGCAGAGGGTTGCGGTGGCCAGGGCGGTGGTTGGGGATCCGAAAATTATTCTGGCCGATGAACCCACCGGAAGTCTTGATTCAGAATCCGCCAGTATTATCATGGGGCTGCTGAAAGGGTTCCATGACCGGGGTACAACAGTGATTATTGCCACCCATGACCATGAGATTATAAGGAAAACAAAAGGCCGGGCACTATACCTCAAAGAAGGATCCATTCAGTCTGAAGATGTTAAACCCACAAAAAAGAGACCCATTACCATATGAAATCAGGTTTGATCATTTTTTTTATCAAGCGGGCCATACAGGATATTTTCAACAACCGGTTTCTCCACGCCGTCACCATTACGACCATCGCCTTGTCTATTTTGATTGTCAGTGCTTTTGGACTGTTTTTAAGCAATGCCGGTGACATTATGGATTCGTGGAAAAAAGGCATTAGAATTATGGCCTATCTGGACAAAGATGTTGAGTTGAAACAGATTGCGGAACTGGAACAGAAGATTCTGGATCTGTATGGTGTTGCCGATATCCGATTTATCTCAAAAGCAGAGGCACTCCAACAGCTTAAGGCAGAGATGAACCGGCAGACATCGCTTTTTGAAGATCTAAAAGAGAATCCGCTGCCCGATGTGTTTGAGGTCCAGATGATGGCATCCACTCAAAATTGGGAAAAAATAGAGGTGCTGGCAGCGCAAATCGAAAGGCTGCCCCATGTCGGAGGCGTTGAATACGGGCAGCACTGGCTGGGGCGTGTAATCGGTATTTTCAATCTTTTCAAATTCACAGGAATAGTTATGGCATGTATTTTTTTCATGGCATCCGTTCTTATTGTGGCAAATACAATCCGGCTCCTGTTTTATTCCCGGCAGCAGGAGTTGGAAATCATGCGCCTGGTGGGTGCGACGGACGGGTTTATCAAAGCGCCATTTTACATAGAAAGCGTTATCCAGGGAATTCTTGGAGGGATAACCGGAATACTGGTGCTTTTTGTTATTTTTTGGGTCATTACGTCCAATGTAGAACAGGATTTTTCAGCCGGTTTTTTTAACTTACGATTTCTCCCTGTTGGCATGTTTCTGGGAATTATTTTTGGCAGTATGTTTGCCGGATGGCTGGGATGTTACCTTTCACTCAAACAATTTTTAAAAGTCTGATTTTATTCTGTGTGGCTGTTTTAGTGCTGCTCACCCCCGGGATCACATCAGGCGATGAGGGGGGTGAAGCCGGTATTGTCACCGCTTCACGTTTGAATGTTCGGAAATTTCCGGGCAGGGATCAACAGGTCATTCACATCCTGAGACACGGCGCAAAGGTACGGATCATGGCGCACCATGATGGGTGGCTGCAGATTTATGTTGATGAGCAGATCGGTTACATACGAAATCGTGAACAATATGTAAAAATTATAAGTTCAGCGGAAGGTGCCGAAGAAGAGCCGGGCGGAACCGGAAAAGAAGAATCGAAATCGAAAATCATCACCCTGAAAATAAAAAGTCATGAGGATGAAGTGCTGGCGTACAGTGAGAGAGAGATCGCCATTATTAACGGGCTGAATGAGCTGGACCTGGCTTTGAATGAGGTCAACCAGCGCGTATCCGCCCTTAAGGTTGAACTGGCGGAAGGGGAAGCAGTCATTCAGAAGATAATGGCTGAATCCGATGCCCTGATGAAAACCATTCAGGTCGATGAAGCCTATATTGCCGGACGTCTGGTCACCCTTTACAAATTGAACCTGGTTGGGCGAATACACGTACTTGCCTCTGCCGATTCAATGTATGAGATCCTTCACCGTAAATTTGCCATGGAGCAGATCCTGAAATACGATGAAGATGTTTTAAAAAAACATATGCAAAACAAGGAACGGCTGATTGCGCTGCTGGAAGAGCTGAATCAGCGAAAAAGCAAGAAACTTCTTATTAAAGGGAATTTTGAGAGACAGAAAAAAATAATGGATCACAGGCGCACCAAACGAAAAAAGCTTCTTGAAGAGATTCAGAATAAGAAATCCCTTAGCCTGGTTACCATTGAGTCCCTTAAACAGGCGGCCCGGGCGCTCGACCAGGCCATCATGTCAATGCATGTGGAATCGAGAGGAATGACAAATGGGCAGATTAAGGCATTTGCATCATATAAAGGCTTGCTCGAGATGCCGGTTAAAGGTAAAATTATATCTTTTTTTGGTTCACAAAAAAACAAAAGATTTAATGTCATAAATTTCAATAGCGGTATAGAGATCGAGGCGGACCGGGGTGAACCGATTCGTGCTGTTCTGGCTGGGGTTGTTCTGTATTCCGGGTGGTTTGTTTTTTTGACGTTTCGTGTGGTTTGCGTTGTTAACGTGTCGGGCGGTTTTGAC
>JAUXCK010000109.1 GCA_030618925.1 Desulfobacteraceae bacterium | reverse complement strand
CCTGAATCTCATACAGGGAAGAGCCGGGCCTGTAATATTCGGCAATAATGTCAACAGGGTTCATCTATAATAAATTCCCTGACCCAAAAACCAGGCTTTGGGTTACCCCCTGTCGAAGATTCTGCTCCTTTATTACAGGAGAAGGGGCTTGTTCTTTGTTTTGCAAATAGCCAATTGAGGTCACAACAGTCTTGATAGAAGTGCTTTTTCGATAAAAGGGTCGATTGAGCCGTCAAGCACCAAATTTACATTACCGACCTCCAGCTTTGTCCGGTGATCCTTGACCATCTGGTATGGGTGGAGAACATAGGAACGTATCTGACTGCCCCAGGCGATATCATCCTTGTTGTCATGCATTTCCTGAAGTTTTTTGTCCTGCTTTTGTTTTTCATGCTGGTAAAGCCTGGCCTTCAGCACTTTCATGGCCAGCTCTTTATTGCGATGCTGGGATTTTTCCTGCTGGCACTGAACGACAATTCCCGTGGGGAAATGGGTAATCCTGACTGCACTGCTGGTTTTGTTCACATGCTGGCCACCGGCACCGCTCGCTCTATACACATCTATACGAATCTCTTTTTCATCAATATCCACCACAATCTCATGATCCAGCTCAGGACATACAAATACAGAAGCAAAAGAGGTGTGACGCTTTCCGCTGGCATTAAACGGTGAAATCCTGACCAGGCGGTGAACGCCTGTTTCCATTTTAATATACCCATAGGCATACTCCCCGCTGGCGGTGAACGTCACACTTTTTATCCCTGCTTCATCTCCAGGCTGAAAATCGATCAGGCTCATTTTGTAGCCTTTTCGATCAATCCAGCGGGTATACATCCTGTAAAGCATCTCTGCCCAGTCCTGCGAGTCCGTACCGCCGGCACCGGCATTGATGGAGATAATGGCATTGTTTCGATCATCTTCACCATCTAACATGAGATCCAGAGTGAATTGACGTGTCTTCTCTTCGATCTCCTTCAGCTCCTGGCCCGCTTCAGCCATGGATTCATCATCGGATTCTTCCATGGCAAGATCCAGAAGCAGGTCACTTTCTTCCAGGCCTCTGCTCAGCGCTTTCCACTTCTCAACCTGGCCGGTCACCCGGGACTGTTCTCTTAACAGGTCTTTGGTCTTTTCCGGGTCATCCCAGAAATCTTCCCTTGCTGCAATTTGTTCTAATTCCTTGAGTCTCTTTTCCTTGTCAGCCAGGTCAAAGACAGTCCTTTAACTGTTCTAGTTTGAGATAAAGTTCCTTTATAGTCTGCTTCAAATCTGAAACCATTTTCTTTCCTCCTGATTAAAAAGTTTAAGGCACAGATAATGCTACCACATGTATATGGATTTTTCTACAACGGAAAAATCCATCATCCAGGGAAAACCGGGCAACTCCGACATTCATTAAAACAAAGCGCCCCGGACAGAGATATTGGACATATACCTATTGGCCGCCCGGGTGCGTTTTACGGAAACTAAAAATCATGACCGCCGTGACCATAAAACAGAATTGCGCAAACAGATCCCCTATTGCAGTGTATATTGTTTTTATCTCCATGATGGGCACTTTGCGCGTCAAAACAGCGTCCTTTAACAGCGGTGACGAAGCAATAACGCGACCGACGGGATCGATAAACCCGCTGATGCCTGTATTGGCCGATCTGATCAGGGATCGCCTGTTTTCGACGGCCCTGAATATTGTCATGGAAAAATGCTGATACGGCCCGCTGGTTGTTCCAAACCAGGCGTCATTTGTTATATTCACAAAAAAGGATGCATTGTTCTCAAGGGTCATGGCCCTCGTCAGAGTTGGAAATATGATCTCGAAACAGATTTGAATACCAATATTCATATCTTTCCACGACACAGTGCTCCCTTTTTCCCCGGCGGTAAAGTCACCAGCCTGGGAAACGATTTTACCGAGGAAAGGCAGCCATTTTTTAAACGGGACATACTCCCCATAGGGGACCAGATGCACCTTGTCGTATTGACCCACCTTTTTCCCATGTGGATCAACAAGATATGCGCTGTTATAAAAATCCACGCCCTGGCCGCGGCGGATGATGGAAGGGGTCCCGATCAAGAAATAAGCACCAGAGGCCCTGATTCCCTTTTGGATGAGTCTGGTAAGCTCAATACGGTGCCGGCTCAAAAAATAAAACGGTGTTGCGGTTTCAGGCCATACCACAAGGTCCGGCTGATCCGCCTTTGCAGAAAGTGACAGATTGATATACTTTTCCATGGTTTTCTTTTTATGAGCAGGATCCCATTTAATCGATTGATCGATATTGCCCTGAACCACTGTAATTTTTTCAAACCGGGCAGCTTTCTGCAGCACATCAATTGATTTTATACGCCAGGTGCCATAAAAAATTACCATGAATACCATCAGAAGGGACACCACCGCAGCATTGATGGAGAGCCATCTGGAAATCGCATGCCCTTGCCAGATATTCCGGTTTAGATGAAGCAATCCAAAAAAACCCACCGCATTCATGAGCACGATTAAAAATGATATCCCAAATACACCCGTTATATCTGATAATTGAATCAGAGACAATCTGTTGAACTGTGAGTGCCCGAGGAGCCCCCACGGAAACCCGGTAAACAAGAAAGACCGGAGATACTCGAGGGCTACCCATGCAGCCGGCGCCAGAACGATGTACGGTAAGGGTCTTACACCAAATCTTGCCATGATGACCGTAAACAGGGCAACGTAAAGGGCCAGATAAAAGGCAAAGACCATCAGCGTGCAGATGCTGAGCACCATAGGGAGATGACCATAGGTTTTCATGACCGGAACAAGCCAGTACAACAGGGTCAGATAATGGGCAATTCCGGACAGCAGGCCAATATAAAAAGCAAGTTTGGGAGAAAGACCTTTTATTGACAGCAACAACGGCATAAGGGCAATCCATGCCAGCCAGTCCGCCCCCACCTTGGGAAAGATGCAGGTGAGCAAAAAGCCGCTCAACAGGGCAAAAAATATATTTCCCCTGTAGACGGAGATATTGTGCAGCATTGTTTTATATGCCTGGGCCATGATTTGTATTTGTTGACCGGCACAATCGTTGCCGGTTGTTGACATTTGATTATCGGGCGGTATAAATAATCAATTTGAGGTTTTATTTCAATTGTGTTAGATTGGCATCGACGACCATGATAATATATAAAATAAAATCAATAGTCTATCCGCTAAAAAAGAGCGATTCAGGGTTTGTTATATCCTGATTTATTCAAATTGTCATCTTTATTTTTTTTTATTTATTTGTTTAAATGATTCATTAATCCTGATGTCAAGTCTGCTGTCAGAAGTTTTCTAAGCGTCAGAAAATTTCCAGGCGGTAAACACTAAATTTCAATTGGAGCGTGGCTATGAGCAAAATTACCAAAAAGGAAAAACAGACAACCATTAAACCCGGCCAGGATGTTGTTGCGTCAATGGCAAATGATTTCAAGGCTGAACTCCAGTCCTTGATTCAGGAATTACCCGAAGAACTTATTATTGATCTTGAAGGGGTCGAAATGGTCGACTCCGTCGGGATTGGTGTAATGATTGCGACGCATAACTCTTTGCTCAAAACAGGGGGAAAGATTAAAGTCATAAATGTCGCCGAAGATATTTTTAACCTGTTCTCCACCATGCGTCTCGACCGCCATTTCCCCATTGAAAAAAAATAAAAAGAGCGCTTATGCGAGCCGACCTTTTCAACTCTATATTAACCGCCCCTCCCGGGCAAAACAGGAGTATTGGATATGATCTCACAGGCTATTGACTTCCGTGAAGAAAGCGAAGCCCTCTATCAACTTTTAAAACCCGTTGCCGACGAGGACTTTAATCGAAAAACCCTTTTTAAAGACTGGACGATTAATGATGTTCTCGGACACCTGCATATGTGGAACTGGGCAGCTGATTTATCCCTGACCGACAGCGATGCGTTTATAAAATTTCTCACAGGATTGATTGAAGAAATGGCCACAGGCAGCCTTCGTGATTTTGAAAAAAAATGGCTGGATGGCCTTAAAAATAAAAAACTGCTGGAGGAGTGGCGTACATTTTATATCGAGACGTCGGGACGGTTTGAAAAGGCAGACCCAAAGATGCGCGTCAAATGGGCTGGGCCTGACATGAGCGCGCGCTCCAGTATCACTGCCAGGTTGATGGAGACCTGGGCCCATGGGCAGGAAGTATATGATCTACTGAGTGTGGTACGGGAGAATAAAGATCGTATCAAGAATATTGTGGTGCTGGGGATGAACACATTTGGCTGGACTTTTATCAACCGGGGCATGGAAGTTCCGGAAAATAAGCCATATCTCAAATTGACCGCACCCTCCGGCGACATCTGGGAATGGAACGACCCTTCTGAAGACAATATGATCGAGGGGGCTGCTGCTGAATTCTGCCAGGTGGTGACCCAGGTGCGCAGCATTGGTGATACCGCCCTGAATGTTGTCGGCGATGTTGCAACCCGGTGGATGTCCATTGCTCAGTGTTTTGCCGGGCCGCCGGAAGATCCGCCAAAACCCGGCGCCCGGTTTACGGCAACCTGACCGCGTTTCCCCGAAGGGGCAGGTGCCAAACCTGCCCGAAAAACCCGGAGATAGATATTCCGGGAGGAGCAATCATGATGATGGGCGGGGTTGGAACCCGCCCCGACTAACGCTCTGAACAAACATTAATAAAGCCACCCTTTTCCAGACGCCAAATTTCTATTCCGACAAGGAGGATGATATGGCAAACATTGTTGAACCCATCACAGCACCGCCATCAAAAGAGGAACTCGAACTGAGAATGGATAATATCCGGTCGATGATGGCCGATCAGGAACTGGACTTTTATGTTGCCGCGCATACGGATAATGTGTACTACCTGACCAATTTTGCCTATCAACCCATGGAAAGGCCGTTTTTCCTCATTATACCGGCCCAAGACAGCCCATCTCTGATTGTTCCGCTACTGGAGGTCAGCCATGCGAAGCAGCGAATTTTAATCAATGTGGATTACCATACCTATTATGAGTATCCGGCGCCGGCCGGAAAAGCATTTTTAGATACCCTCAGCAAAGTAATCGGCAACGATAAAAAAGTCGGGATTGAGTCGTCTTTGTCCATTGCTTTGCAAAAAACCATTCCCGGGAAGGTGGCGGCCATTGATCTGATTGACGAAGCACGGCTGGTCAAGACCGACTATGAAATTGGAAGAATAGCCTATGCTTCCAGCGTGGTCGATCTGGGATTAAAGAAAGTAGTGGAGTTGGCCAAGCCCGGTGTCTCGATTGCCACCCTTTACAGCGAGGGGAATCAAGAGATGTTGATAAAAGTTATTTTTGAAATCCCTGATGTCAATATGCTGATGACAAATTTCATGGCCGCTGTCTGGCCCAAGGCCCTTTCCGCCCAGCCCCACTCGGTACCCGGCCTGTTCGATGCCCTGGAAGAAGGGGGGCCGAATGTATCCATCATCACCGCCCAGGCAAACGGCTATTCAGCAGAGGTGGAAAGAACTTTCTTTATCGATCAGGTGCCGAATGACGCCAAAACGCTGTTTGACCTGACCATGGAAGCCAGGCAGAGAGCATATGACCTGGTTAAACCCGGCGTCAGGGGCGAAGACGTTGACAGACAGGTATTGCAGATCATCAAGGACGCCGGATACGGCGACAATATCCTGCACCGCACCGGTCACGGATTCGGTATAACCGGCCACGAACCGCCCTGGGTTGCCCTTGGCAGCGATCATGTGCTGGAAAAAAACATGGTCATCAGCATCGAACCCGGCATCTATGTCGACGGAGTGGGCGGATTCCGCCATTCCGATACCGTTCTAGTCACCCATGACGGGTGCGTTTCACTGACGCAGTATCCGGACAAGCTGGAAGATCTGATTCTGTCGTCATCTTAAATTCCAAGATAAAAATGTGATGAAAACCCCGGATGCATCCTTACAAACCTCCGGAAAAAAAGTCATGCCGTCAATAGTTCATCCAAAAAGGAGAAAACAAAATGGCGCTAACACCCAATCCGAGCTTGTTATGGTTTGTACTCGGTTACGGACTGATCATGGTTATCCTGGGAATCTGGTTTTCGAGACGTATCAAAACCAGTGACGATTTTATCCTGGCCGGGCGGTCCCTGGGTCCGATCATTCTGGCCGGAACCCTGCTGGCCACATTTACCGGCAGCGGCACCATTACCGGCGGAGCCAACTCCTTAGGATACTCTCACGGGTTCTGGGCTGCGGTAATTATTTCCCTGCCGGTCGGGTTCATCGGGCTGGGTACTTTATACCTGATTGCACCTAAAATCAGGGCGTTCGGGAAGTATACCATATCTCAGGTTCTTGAAGAACAATACGGGCAGGGTGCAAAGGTGCTGTCCGCAATCATCATTATTCTGGCCTATGTCGGAATCGTCTCCTATCAGTTCAAAGGACTGGCGTTTGTCCTGAACGTCACCACCGGGATCCCGGTGGAAATGGGGACAATTATTTCCGCTGTTTTAATTATTTTTCTGGCTGTTATCGGCGGACTGATGGCCATCGCGCCCACAGACGCGTTGAGTTCCTTTTTAATGATCCTGGGGCTTCTGGTGGCGATCCCATCGGTTCTGATCGCCGGTGGCGGGTGGGGTCAGGTGGCTGCCAATCTTCCACCTGAGAATCTGGGCCTCACAGGCACACTTTCGGTCTTTGAGATGATCGGGTATATGCTGCCCTTTATTTTCCTGATGCTGGGGGATCAAAACATCTATCAGCGGCTGGCATCGTCCAAAGGAGAAAAATCAGCCAGGTCAGGGCTCCTTGTCTGGTTTGCAGGCATATTCCTGGTGTTCCCGGCAATTCCCTTCATTGCCATGGTCGCCAGATCCATCTTCCCGGATATTGCGCCCGGGATGGCGTTGATTTCCATGGCAACCGTTATGCCGACGCTGTTCGGCGGGATTATGCTGGCCGCCGTGGTGGCGTTTGTGACCACCACCGGCAATTCATACCTGCTGTCCGGCGCAACCTCACTGACATACGATGTATATGTCCGGTACTTTCGTCCCGAGGCCGGATCCAGAGAAATCCTTTTGTGTATGAAATTGTCGATACCGGTCCTGGGGTTGCTGGCCTATGTACTGCTGCAATTCTTTCCCACGATCCTCAGAATACAGATGATCTCCTACCTGGTCTACGGCGCTGGGATTACCCCGGCCGTCCTGTCTGTCTTTATCTGGCCCCGGGTCAACAAGTTCGGGGGGATTTCTTCTATGATCGTAGGCGTCATTTCCACCCTTGCTTTATACAAACCTTACGGCACGGCGGGCGCTGCGCTTGCCATACCGTTGGCGGTTTTGACCCTTGTCATTGTCACCTTGATCACGTCAAGAAAAAAGGCAATGGTGCAAGAAGAGAAATAAGTATGAATTCTTATCAAAGCTAAGGAGAGAACCAATTCTATACGATTTGGAAATGAAAGTGAGGAAACATGAAATGTCCGACATGTGGGTGTGAAGCGTTTTATGTTAAAGATGCAGATGATGAATATGATATCTATGAATTTACCTGTTCGGGCGGTCAGATAGAATTCAGCGACAACATCGATACAGAAGGCACGCCGCAAATACAAGATGAAACCGAGACGTTTTGCAATAGATGTGCATGGCACGGGCAGTTTGGCACACTCAAATGAGACAGAATTGAGCGTCAAATCTGAAAACAAACCCTTACAATTGTGGGCTAATTCTTCAAGGGGAAGGTCACAAGGTTAAAAACTGACTTCTATACCCTGTTTTTTTACCTTTATGCCACTCAGCGTTGGTGTGAGTGCATTACCCGTTATCTGTTTTATATCAAATAAGATGATAATGGGCAGCTCCTGCCCCACGAGCCGGGTGACTTGTTTTACCAAATCCTGGTTAACACTGGCTGACTTATTCACCCAGTCAAGGCTGGCAATTTTTGGCTTAACCAGTTGAAGTTGCTGTTGCTGATTGTCGAAGTGAATGCCACCGCGCACCAGTGTTCTAGCCTTCGTCATTTGGCCACTGTTTTGATCCTTCAGTGAGACATTCAGCGTAATGCCAATTTCCTGAGACGCCTCGTAGAAATGCGACTCAGGGTCGGTCAGACGAATGTGATAGTTTCCCATACGGGT
>JAUXCK010000081.1 GCA_030618925.1 Desulfobacteraceae bacterium | reverse complement strand
CGTGCCGATCCACTTGTTCCCCCCCTCGTGACGTTCGGTCTGCTCCTTGAGCCGCTCCTTGAAATATTCAATCAGTTCTTCAGGCGTAAGCTTCTTGAGTTCAGATTCATCCAACCCCAGGGCCTTTGAAATTTCCTCAGGGTCTTTCAGCCACTCTTCAAGCATGGCCTTTACCATCTCATCTATGATGAATTCTTCGATATCCGGCATCTCGGCCCCTTCAAAATGATGAGCAAAGACCTGGTCAAAAATATCAAAATATCGTTCGCTCTTAACCAGGATTGACCGGGATGCTGTATAAAAATCCTCCAGGGATGAAATGAGTCCGGTTTTCAGCGCCTTGTGGAGGGTTAAAAAGGAAGTGGGGCTCACCGGTATCCCGACATCCTTCATTTTATAAAAAAAATTGATAAACATGATCGTTTAACCTCAATTATCGTCATTCCCTCAATGTCCCGTACCCGGGACAAGCGGGAACGGCTTTTTTCAGAGCCCGGTCCCGGCCGGGATGACATCAAACAGGTGCGGGCATGCTGTGGGATCCTTTTGCCCGGGAAAAGGGCCTTAGTAATTGCTGTTTCGGTTCAGTGTCACCTGAGCTCTGGCATAGTCATGGCTTTTTTTGAACAGAATGCCTAAAAACGGCACATCGCCTTTTGGCAGCTTTTTGGGTTTAAAGTCCGTGTCTGCCTGAAGTGCTCGAACCCAGTTGATGAGTTCCCGGGTGGCCGGTCGTTTTTCGATCGCCTCGATCTTCCGCATTTTATAAAAAGCGGATATGGCATTGTCAGCCAGCGCATCATCAACATCCGGGAAATGAACGTCAATGATTTTACGCATCATTTTTGGATCAGGAAATGCAATATGGTGAAAATTGCATCTGCCTAAAAACGGATCCGACAGATCCTTTTTGGCATTTGATGTAATCACAATCACCGGGCGGTGTTTGGTGGAGATTGTTTTATCGGTTTCAATGATATCGAACTGCATTTGATCCAGCACATCCAGCATATCGTCCTGGAAATCAGTATCTGCCTTGTCTATTTCATCAATCAGGAGAACATTTCTAACATCAGCCGTAAACGCCTGTCCGATTTTTCCCATTTTCAAATAATCTTCAATATTGCTGACATTGCGATTTGAATCACCAAACCGGCTGTCATTAAGCCGGGTCAGGGTATCGTACTGGTAAAGCGCATCCACGAGCTTCATGCTTGATTTGACGTTCAGGACAATCAGGGGCATATTTAAACTTCCTGCAATGGCGTGGGCCAGCATGGTTTTGCCTGTTCCAGGTTCTCCTTTGAGTAGAAGCGGCATTTCAAGCGCCATGGAGATGTTGACAATTTTGGCCAATTCATCATCCAGAATGTATTGTGTCGCGCCCGTAAACCCCTTGTCTTTCTTTTTTTGCAACATAAAAAAACCTCCTGTGAATTTATTTGTTTTTTCTTATTTTTATAGACACATCGCGTGTTAACTCAAGTGCCCGGACAGCCAGGGACTGACTCAGGGACCCTGCTCCGCAGCTGGGCGTAATTAATGATTGTGCAATTAAAAGTGACCTTTCAATCCCAAGCGCTTCAATCTGCCCGGCCTGCTTTTTCCATAATGCCACGAGGGAGTCACATGTTTCTTTTTCTAACGCTTCGCTGTTCAATGTGGGTACAATTCCCCAGGCAAGAATGCCGCCTGCTGTCAGAAATGATTTAATCTCATCCGAATAGAGAATGAACCGGTCAAAATAGGAATAGGCATCAAAGCTGACAATATCCGCAGTTGAGTTCAGGATAAGGGACCATTCGGTGTTCGCGCAGACATGTATTCCCGCAAGGCCGCCTTCGTCATGGACTGATTCTATGACTTCGTTTAAGCAGGCAGTGATGTCCTCCCGGGAGATACTGATAAAAGCAGATGACCCGAATCCGGCCAGGGCGGGCTCGTCAAAAAAAATGATGACAGGGTGATCATATGTTGACAGCTGCCTGACCTGCCATCTGGCTTTGAGGGCCAAAAGTTTAACGATGGCGTCTCGACACCGTTCATCATAAAACACGGCCTTGTCGTTTTGATCGAAGGTGCCGGTGGCAAGCGTTATCGGACCTGTAATTTGGCCTTTGACAGCCGCCAACAAGGGAGCGTAACCATCAAGCTGTTTCATGAATTCAAAAAAACCGGCTGCGGTTTCTATTGAAAGTACAAATCTGGAATCTGAGAGCGCTGTTTCATTTTCGGTAACGGCAATGTATTCTTCATAAAATTCAAGCAGATCGGTTTCAAATGAGTCATTTTCGGTATTGATGAAAAATTTGTTCTTCCCGGCGGTAAGCCCGGGCAGACCCGGCAGGAACTGGGTCATCATGCCTTCTTCTTTACGCGCCGGCAACTGGATCCATAAAGGGATTTCAGGGGTATAATCCAGTACCAGCCGGGTTGCTTCATTATGATTTGATACAGGAAGGCTTCCAATCAATGCAGGAAGGCCGTTTGCCTGAAACGTCGTCATGGGGCTTCTTCTCCTTTTTACTGAACTCTAACACATACTTGATTTTGAAAAAATTCTCAAGAGATATATTTAGAAGAAGCGTAAAAGATTGACACATTACCGGGTGGGTGGTATATTTTTTTTGTTTGCGGCTATCGCAATGAGGGTATAAAATGCAAAAGTATTTTTTAGCATGGTGCAGGAATTTCATCAAACAGCGCCAGATAAATTAGGAGGGTAATATGTTTGGAATCGGAATGCCGGAATTAATAATTATTTTTATTATCATCCTTATTATTTTTGGCGCTGGCAAACTGCCGGAAATTGGAGCAGGAATTGGTAAAGGGATCCGAAATTTTAAAAAGGCCACATCTGAAGCTGACAATCAGGAAAAACTTGAAGATAATAATGATACCTGATATAATATAGGTCAAACCGATTTACCTGCTTTACATCTGATTTAAAAAAACATCACTGGTATTGTTTTAAACAAAACAATACCGTGCCTGTGAATATGTTCGTAAATAAGCGCAACACTCCCCTTCCCCCATTATAAAAAAACCGGGGGGTCTTTACCAGCCGGTTTTTTAATTTTTAATCATTCGCCAAAACACACAACAATTTTCAGTGAAGGACAATTCGTTTATGGTCTTTGCTCAAATTTTTAATATGGTCAATGCAGGCATTGCGATCCTTGATTCAGAACTAAGGGTTTATAAGTGGAACCGTTGGCTGGAAATACACAGCAAGATACCGGCTGGTAAGATAGTCGGCATGCCTGTCCTGACCTTTTTTCCGAAATTAAACACACCCTGGTTTTTGCGCAATGCCAAACTGGTTTTTGCCTTCGGGAGTTATGCATTCTTTTCCCAAAAACGAAACAATCACTATTTCCCGTTTAAAGCAGTGGACAGGTTTGGCATGGATTTTGAGTTTATGCAGCAGGACTGTACCATGGGCCCTCTTCGGGATGAAGAAAACCAGATCGAATATATCTATATTATGGTGCAGGATGTGACGGAACTGGAGGCGGCTAAACTTAAGCAGGAAGTGGCTACGGAAAAAGCGCGTGACCTGGCCCGGGAGGCCGAAGCCGCCAGCAGTGCCAAAAGTGACTTTCTTGCCAATATGAGCCACGAGATCAGGACCCCCATGAACGGGATTATTGGCATGACAAGGCTTCTGATCGATACCAGCCTTGCGGATGAGCAGCAGGAGCTGGCTGAAACCATTCAGTTAAGTGCTGATTCCTTGCTGTCCATTATTAATGATATCTTGGATTTTTCAAAGATTGAAGCAGGGAAAATGACGCTTGAGATGCTGGATTTTGATATCCGGATGGTTGTTGAGGATGTTTCAGAACTTCTTGCAGAAAAAGCTTCGGAAAAGGGACTGGAATTTTTATGTCTGATTGATCATCATATCGAGCCGTTATTGATGGGGGATCCAGGTCGTCTGCGTCAAATTCTGATTAACCTGGCCGGGAACTCGGTTAAATTTACTGAAAAAGGTGAAGTTGTTATCCGTGCGGTTTTGGAAAGGGAAACCACCACCCATGTAAGGGTTCTTTTTTCCGTAACCGACACTGGAATCGGCATTTCACCCGGTCACCAGGGGCGCATATTTCAAACTTTCTCACAGGTGGATGTGTCAACCACGCGTAAATATGGCGGCACCGGGCTTGGCCTTGCCATTTCTAAGCAGCTTGCAGAGGCAATGGGGGGGAAGATTGGTGTCACGAGCGGCAAGGGCAGGGGAACAACTTTTTGGTTTACTGCTGTTTTTAAAAAGCAGCCGGAGGCTAAAAAAGAATTGCAGATGCTGCCGCCGGAAATAAAGGCAAAACGGATTCTTGTTGTTGACAGCAGTCATACCGGCAGGGAAATCCTCAGCAGTTATCTGGATATGTGGGGCTGTCAATTTGAGGCAGTATCAAACACGGGCAAGGCCCTGTCCTTGATGAAACAGGCTATTTCAGAAAAAATGCCTTTTGATCTGGTTATTTTGAATAAAATACTGTCTGATCCGTATGATGACGGGTTTGGTGCAGCAATACAAAATGATCCGGATCTGGAGACCCAAAGCCCCTTTCTGATAATGCTGACATATCGCGGTAGATGTGAAGATGATGAAAAAATAAAGGAATGCGGTTTTTCAGCCAGCCTGATGAAACCGGTCCGGCAGCTTCCGCTCTATGAATGCCTGGTCAGTATGCTCGGGGACGGGCTAAAAATGAATGAAAAGAAACAGGTGCCGGGGTTGCTGACATGCCATAGTCTCTCTGAAGATAAAAGACGGTCAGCACGGATTCTCCTGGCTGAAGATAATTTGGTGAATCAGAAACTGGCCATAAAGCTGTTGGAAAAAGCAGGGTATCGCGCAGATATTGTTAAAACCGGCAAAGAGGCAGTTAATGCTTTGGAAACAATATCTTATGATTTGGTTCTTATGGATGTACAGATGCCGGAAATGGATGGGGTTGAGGCGACAGAACAAATTCGGGATCAAACGTCGCGGGTGCGGAACCATCAGGTGCCCATCATCGCCATGACGGCTCATGCCATCAAAGGAGACCGGGAACGGTTCGTTTCGGCCGGCATGGACGATTATATTTCAAAGCCCATACAACCCCAGCAAATGATTGATGCCATCGAACAGCAGCTTTTGAGACTCAATCCGTCTGCCGGCAAGCAACCCATTGAATAAACGGGCGGTGAGAATTGCCTGAGTCACGGTGCTTACACCACCCCGCCCGGCGGGATGGCGTAAGCGTAGAGATATGTGTTTGAGATTTTGTGCCTGTCAGAAGGGAATATCGTCTTCCGGCGGATCCATTGGAGGCGGCCCTCCCTGAAAACCGCCGCCCCCGCCCTGCTGGGTATTGTCCTGAGCACCTGCACCGACCTGGTTGCCCCTGGAAGCAGGAGAAGAATCCCTGCTGCCCAGCATTTTCATGGTGTTTGCAACGATTTCGGTGGTATATCTGGTGATGCCGTCCTTTTCCCAGGAGCTTGTCTGTATCCTTCCCTCAATATACACCTGCTTGCCCTTTGACAGATATTCTCCACAGATTTCGCCAAGACGATCGAACGCCTTAATCCGATGCCACTCCGTTTTTTCTCTGTTTTCACCGGTGGCCTTGTCCTTCCATTTCTCTGTTGTTGCAATACTGAAACTTGCAACAGCTTTTCCGTCTTGTGTGTACCGGACTTCAGGGTCTTTCCCCAAATTACCAATCAATATTGCCTTGTTAATTGCTGCCATGCTGTCCTCCATTTAATGCCAAATTAAGTGTTTTTGTATTTACATGGATTGTGGCCAAAACGACCTGTATGCCTGAATCCGCACACAGGGCCCTTCCTGCTTTTTATTTACCGGGATTAAATAAAGAGAAGTTATAATATCTGGCATAAATACATAAACCATGTCAGAATGTCAATCATGTGCCATTAAAAAAAGTTGGTTTACGCCTGAGATTTACTTTTCTCGATGGGGTTCATATACACTATCATCCTGATCTTAATCGTCATCCTACTCTTAATCAAACAGGGTTTGATTATATGGATGGAAATAAATTAAACGCATCCACGTCGTTTGAAAAACGTGTCCGCCGACACATCATCGGCCGCAGCCTGAATTTTTTTGCCGTAACGGCGCCGGGGTTCGAATATTTGTGTCATGAGGAATTGATGGCACTCCCCTTATCCGTAAAATCGGCTGCAATCGTTCCGGGCGGGGTGGAATTCACAGGACGCGTTCATGACTGTTATCTTGCCAATTTATATCTTCGGACAGCCAGCCGGATTCTCATGCGGATCCATCGGTTTAAAGCCACCAATTTAAGACAGCTTCATAAAAAGAGTGCCGGGTTTCCCTGGGAGCTCTATATCCACAACGGCATGGTACCGCAAATCAGGGTCACGACCAGGCATTCAAGGCTATTCCATACAGATGCAATTGCAGACGCTTTTATGGAAAATATCACTCATCGGATGAGCGGCGGGGTTTTTGCGGGTCATGAAGATGCCCAGGCGTTTGAACAAAAAATATTTGTACGTGTTTTTAAAGATGATTTTACTATATCACTTGACAGCAGCGGGGAGCTGCTCCACAAAAGGGGTGTGAAAAGGCATGGCGGGAAAGCACCCATCCGGGAAACCATTGCTGCGGCCGCTTTAAGACTGGCAGGTCATAAGGGGATGGAGCCTTTTGTGGATCCCATGTGCGGGTCAGGTACTTTTACTGTTGAAGGGGCCATGAAGGCAAATAATATTCCTTCAGGATGGTACAGGGAATTTGCGTTCATGGGGTGGCCGTGCTTCAGGCAAAAGCGGTGGGACCATATAAAAAAAATGGCTCAGAAGGAGATCGCCATTATCGAGCACCCTTTGATTTTTGCTTCAGATAAAGATCAGAAAACAGTCTCAGCATTTAAGAAACAGCTCAATCGCTTTTCTTTTTCAAAATCAGTCAAGGTGTTTCACAAGGATTTTTTTGACTTGTCCCCCGCAGGCTTTGCAGAGTTTGGTGAATTCAAACACCAGGGGATGGTGGCCATTAATCCGCCGTATGGTCTTCGCCTTGGAAAGCATCAGGAAAGCAAAAGGCTTTTTCAGGATATTTGCCGAAAGCTTGTGCTTGATTTCAAAGGATGGAAGTTAATACTGATTGTTCCCCACAAATCGTTTTTAAAGAATACTCCTTTCAGGTTTAAGACAACCCCGTTTTTTCACGGCGGCCTTAATCTTGACCTGCTGACTGGAAAAATCTTATAAAAATAGTTGTAACTTCGCGATAAATAAGGTATTATATGTTATATTTCAAGAAGCTGCAGATAATGCGTTGTTCCAAAATAAAGTTTTCCGCCATTATCCTGATAAAAATGTCATTTTAATTTTAACCTTCCGAATTTATAATATTTATTAGCATTTAAGGATCATTATGGAATGCCCGAAATGCGGATATGAACGTGAATCCGGCGATACACATTGTTCTCTTTGCGGTGTTGATTTCGACCTTCTGGAGCAGCAGAAGGCTGAAAAAAAAGCGCTAAAAAACATAACAAAAAATGGAGGCAGCCTTCAAGCCGGTGATTTGGCGCTTGAAACGGGAAAAGATCAAACAGCAGCGTCCTCAAGTGGTGACGTCGTAGGGGAATGCCCAAAATGCGGGTTTAGCAGGCGGTCTGATGAAAACGAATGCCGTCATTGCGGTGTTATTTTTGAAAAGCATGAACAACTGACAGAACAGAAAAAGACCGAGGCGGAAACCAGGAAAAGAAAAGAGCAACAAAGAATAGCAGAAAAACATGCACGGATTCAGGAAGAGGCAAAAAAGGGGATTCAGGCAGCCCAGGTAAAAAGGGCGAGAGAGCAGGAAGTAAAAAAACAGGCGGACAAGGCCCGGGAAGAGGAGAATCAGGCGGAAGGTGATGCTGCCGACAAACCGTCAAGGGCCGTCAACGATCAAGTTGACAAAGCAGTAACTTATCTAAAGGGAAACCAGCGAAAATTTGCCGTGGCAGTCGTCGCTATCGTGGCCGTTTTGGTGGTTGGATGGGGCGTGACTGCTCTGGTAAAGAACTGGATGGCGGGTGGCGAGCAAAAAAGAATCATCGCGCAGCAGGAAGAGGCGCGGCGCAAGCTTGCCGATGAGTATAAAAAGACGGCGGACGAATATTATACCAATAAAGCTGAAATAGATGCGGCCTTGATATCCATCATCGATCGAAGGTATTTCGATCTTTTTGATCAGAAGATCAAGAAGTATGATATCCCCCCGCTTGAAAACGATATGTCCAGGATTAAAAAGTACCTTGAAGAAATAAAACTGGTTGACAGGGCCAAATCGATTCCAGGTAGAGAGTATGAAACAAACTATAGAATCTACTCAAAGCTGTACCAGATGAACCCGCGAAATAAGGGGTATGCGAAAAAAGTAAAAATCTATCGAAAAAAACTCGCTGACAAAAACTACAGGGATGCCAAAAGTTTTTTTTCCAAAAAAGAACGGTTTCGATCGGACCTGCGGGTGGCCCTGGCTGAAATTGACAAGGCAATCCAATTAGAAGGTCCACAAAAGAAATACCGGAAATTAAAGGTTCAGCTCAAGAACGCGGGGTTGCTTTTTTATGAAGGCAATGATCAGGTTCAGATGGCGGTTCGGAATGATGGTGTGACAAAAGGAGCCACCGGAGGGCAGAGAAAGATTTATGTCTGGATAAAGAACATCAGCACAGAGCCCTTTTTTGTTAATGTCGATTTTTTTACCATGGTCGGGTCAAATAATAAACGCTATAGTTATAATGATTGCAGCCGGAAACTACTGACCCAGTTGCAGCCGGGAAAAGAAACTGAAGGGTACCTCTATTTTTACACATCCACAAAACCCCGTAAGCTCGTGTTCAGCCATGTGATCGCAGGGACAATTTCAAGGAGATTCCCGTAAAGCTGCGGTCCCCCCGCCCCATAAAAAATTAGGGGGGACGTTCCTTGATATATTGATTATTTATTTTTCATTAGTTTTAATTTGTTTTTTTTTGCAATTTTTTCTCCACGGGTTGCTGACTGACTTGCTGTCGGTTGAGATATTTTTAAGTGTTTTGACAATTGCACCATACTCATACCAAGTTCCCTTGATGCCCAGAAACATACTAAGCTTCTCGCCTGTACCTTATGGGGCTGTCTGCCTG
>JAUXCK010000147.1 GCA_030618925.1 Desulfobacteraceae bacterium | reverse complement strand
TCTAATTATGTTGTATGTATTTCTATTCATTTGTGTTCATGTTTGTTTTGGTAGCTAAGAGACGGATGAGAACCACCATCCCGATGAAACTGAAGATTCAGAACCTCAAACCTGTAATGAATGCCACCTGACCGAAGAGGATGGGCCCCTTCCCGAGACCTGCGGTGACTGTCATGACCCTGATGAGATCGAAGCTCAGGAAAAACCCATGAATTTTCAAAAAAGAGCGGATGCATTTCATGCCCAGTGCATCAAGTGTCATAAGGATTATGGTAGCGGACCCGTGGATTGTGCATCCTGCCATGTAATGTAAGGGAAAAAAGACACCATGATAAAAAAATCATTTTTTGGAACACTGAAGCCCAGGCTCGAGTATGCGATTATCGATGTTTCACCTCCGGATCCTCAGGAAATACCAGCATCCACATCAGTTCAGCTTTTTGCCGGAGTTGCGTTAGAACAGGAAAAAAGACACTTGTTAAAGGCCGGAGACCCGGTAAAGGCCGGGCAGAAACTGACCCTGTTTGAAAACAAAGACGACTATGTCACTGCACCGGTCAGCGGTACCATCGCAGAAATGGCCCCATTTTATGGTGATTTTGGTTCTAAAATGACATCCATCACCATCGATATTTCGGAAAACCATGAGATTGATGCGCATTTCAAAAAGATTGCCCCTTCCCCTACCCGGGAAAATGCAAAAGAGTATCTCTGCTGTCTGCCGGGGCGCTTTCCTGTTTCCCTGTTCTCAGATTCTGAGCAAAAAATCACCACACTCCTTATTATGGGAATGGATACGGACCTGCTGACGCTGACACAGCAGTTTATTGTCAAAACAAAAACCCCTGCCATAAAATCCGGGATCCTGGCCTTGAAAGAAACCACCGGGATTGAAAAATTTGTTATCGCGGTGCCGGAAACCCTCTCACAGGATGCTGTATCAACCGGTGCAATAGTCAAACCGGTCGGCTCTATTTACCCTGCGGCCTCCCCCCACCTCATACTCAACGACATCCTGGGAAAAGAAATCCCGGCCGGGCAGTCTTTTGAGGATATGGGTGTTGCGGTGGTGAGCGCAGAAGCCGTCGCTTCAATCGGAACTGCGTATGATTCCGGACAGATACCCGCAAAAAAAATTCTGACGGTGATCGACAAATCCGGGCAGGCAAAAATGGTGTCTGCGGTGATTGGGACGCCCCTGAAGGACATCTTCACCGCCTTGAACATGACAGCAAATCATGAGGACAGGATTATTGCCGGGGGTCCCATGAAAGGGGCCTCTGTCTATACGGAAGACCATCCGGTGTGCGAAAACACCGATGCGGTCATGGTCCAGGACAGAAGTGTCATACCCCTCATTTCAGACAATGCCTGTATCAACTGCGGGGAATGCGTCAGGGCCTGTCCTGCAAACGTCCCTGTCAATATGCTGATCAGGTTTCTGGAGGCCGGCCAGTTTATGGAGGGGGCTGACAGTTACGATCTTTACTCTTGCATTGAATGCGGTCTCTGCAGCTATGTCTGTACCGCAAAGATGCCGATCCTTCAATATATCAGACTTGCCAAATATGAACTTGCCCGAATCCAGAAAGCGGAGGCAGAGAATGTTTAACCAGAAAAAATTCATCGTCTCACATGCCCCTTTTTGGCATGATGGAAGCGCCCTGTCAAAAAAACATTACCACATCATCCTGGCAGCACTGCCGGCAGTGATCCCCGGCATCTATACCTATGGTGGAAGGGCCGTTGCAGTGGTTGCCTTCTCCATGGCAACCGCCATCCTCTGGGAACTCATCATAAACGTTATCGGCAAACGGCAGGTGTCCATAGGTGATGGCAATGCCGCGCTGATCGGGCTCCTCCTTGCCATGCTGCTTCCGGCGACAACGCCCTGGTGGGCGGTTCTTACGGGCACCTTTGTGGCGGTGGTCATCGGCAAACAAATTTTTGGCGGATTGGGCGGCAATCCTTTTAATCCGGTTTTGCTCAGCATTGCCATACTTTCCGTATCCTGGAGAGGCCTTTTTGATTTTGACGAGGCGCTTTTAACCTATGATTTTGATTTTGCCATGGCCTACCCCCTGGCAGCCTTGAAGCATTTGGGTCCTGATGGCGTGGCCTCTTTTTCTGTTTTGGATCTTCTGCTCGGCAGACAGGTCGGGGGCATCGGATCTACCTGCGGCATCCTTCTCATCGCCGGCGGACTGTATCTGGTTGTCAGAGGGTTTATTCGCTGGGAAATATCTGTTTCTTTTCTTGCAGGTATCTTTGCAACAGCCCTTTTGTTTAAATTTTTCGGTTCACCCGGGCAGTATGAAGGCCCTCTTTTTCATCTCTTGACCGGATATACCCTGATAGGTGCCTTTTATCTGGCAACAGAAGACTCATCATCACCGGTTAACTTCATCCCCATGCTCATTTATGGTGCAGGATGTGGTGTGATGACCATTTTCATCAGGAACGTCGGTGATTATGTGGATGGCGTTGTTTTCGCGATCCTTCTCATGAATCTTGTCAACCCGATTATTGATAAAATTCGACCAAAAGCCCTGGGAAAGGTTGTTTAAAATGAATGAAATGATCAAAATGGTTGTGGTGTTAACGATCCTGGCCTCTGTTTCAGGGGGGCTTCTTGCAGCTGTGCGCAATGGCACGGAAGCACAGATTGAAAATCAGCAGCTCGAATTTGTAAAAGGACCGGCCATTAAAATGATCCTTGACGGGTCTTCCAACGATCCCATTGCCGACCGGTTTAAGATAATGCACCAGAACACTGAAAAGAGCTTTTTTGTGGGCAGGTTTGACGGAAAAGCCAATGTCATCGCATTTGAAGGCGCTGGAAAAGGATACGGGGGCGACATCGGGATCATGGTGGGTGTTAATATAGATGAGGACAAAATCATCGGTGCTGCCGTCACCACACACTCAGAAACGCCCGGCCTGGGGGCAACAGCAAAGGATGACCCCGGTTTTGTATCGCAATTTAAAAATCTTTCTATAACAGAATCCATTAAAGTCACCAATGACGGCGGAAAAATAAATGCCATGAGCGGGGCCACCATCACCTCTCGTGCGGTTTGTGCCGGCGTCACCGATGCAATGGATATCTATCAAAATTTGAAACCCCAGCTGACTGAAAAAATAAAAGCGTTCAACCAATAGGGAGATCAGGATGCCAAAAACAATCACTCAGGAATTTACAAAAGGGCTGTGGGAAGAACTCCCACCCTTCAGGCTCGTGCTCGGACTGTGCCCTGTACTGGGAGTAACAACCACAATGGAAAACGGCATCGGGATGGGGCTTGCCACCACATTTGTTCTTCTTGGATCCAATTTTTTTGTGTCCATATTTCGAAACATTATTCCCGCCAAGGTCAGAATTGCCTGTTTTATCATCATTATTGCCTCGTTTGTCATTGTTGTGGAGCTTCTCATGCAGGCCTACGCGTATAAATTGTTTCTCAAGCTGGGCGTGTTTATCCCTCTGATCGTGGTGAACTGCATCGTCCTGGGGCGCGCAGAAGCGTTTGCGTCTAAAAATAAAATCCCGCACTCTGTTGCCGATGCACTGGGAATCGGGATCGGGTTCACCCTTTCACTGGGGGCCCTCGGGGCGCTCCGGGAGATACTCGGGAAAGGCACCGTGACCGTCTGGGAAACATGGATGTTTAATCTCTCATCCATATTCCCTTCGTTTCAACCGTTTGATTTCATGGTCCAGGCGCCGGGCGCTTTTGTGGCCCTCGGGCTCATGCTCTGCGTGTTAAATGTCATAGGGGACTAACAGGAGAAAATAAATGGGCTACTTTGAACTGATTATCGCATGTATCTTTGTGAACAACATCCTGCTTGCCCAGTTCCTCGGGAACTGTCCGTTTCTCGGCACATCAAAGAAAATGGAAACCGCGATGGGAATGTCCATGGCCGTTATCTTTGTCATGGTCCTGGCAGGTGCCATTACATGGATCGTCTACACCTATATATTGGTCCGATATGACCTTGTGTACCTCAGAACCATCGCCTTTATCGTGGTGATTGCATCCCTGGTTCAGTTTGTGGAGATGTTTCTTAAAAAAAGCATCCCGGCCCTGTATGCGGGACTCGGCATCTTCTTACCTCTGATTACGACAAATTGTGCGGTAATGGGTGCCTGTGTCTTAAATGTTGACAAAGAATACACATTTGTCCAGGCCCTGGTTGCCTCCTTTGCCTATGCCGTGGGGTTTGGCCTTGCCCTTGTTCTTTTTGCCGGTGTTCGGGAACGGATCCTCCTTGCCAGGGTTCCAAAACCCCTTCAGGATACGTCCATCGGTCTGGTTACCGCTGGAATTATTGCACTGGCGTTCTATACATTTAAAGGCATGGTTTGACGGTCACATAATTCATGCCGGCCTGTAATGAAAACAAAATTCGCAGGAGATTGAGGAGGAAATAGTGATAGAAGCGCTCTTGTTTATGTTGAGCATAGGTGTCGTATGCGGTGCAGTTCTCAGTATTGCCTCAAAAGTTTTTTATGTGTATGAAGATCCCCGGATTTCCGAAATCGAGGGGTTAACGGCCGCGGCAAATTGCGGAGGGTGCGGTTACACCGGCTGCGGGGCTGCTGCAGCCGCCGTGGTAGAAGGAGAAGCAGCGCCATCTGTCTGCGTTGTCGCCGGGACCGAGGCAGCGATAGGCATAGCAGCGGTCATGGGGCTTGATCCCGGAACTGCAGAACCACTGAAATCAATTAATGAATGCCTGGGCGGAAACCGGGCGGATGATAAATTTACATATATGGGAATTCCCTCCTGCCGTGGAATGGACGCCCTTTATGGCGGCAAAAGGGTGTGCAGCGTCGGCTGCATTGGTTTCGGGGATTGTGTGAAAGCCTGCAAATTTGATGCAATCTGCATCGCATCAAATGGCTATCCTGAGATAGATGAAAGCAAATGCGTTGGATGCGGTGCATGTGAAACAGCGTGCCCTAAAAATATCATTCAGGTTAAAACCATGTCTGAGCGACTGCTTCACTTTAACCAGGAAGATGATGCCCTGGCCCCCTGCCGTCAGACATGCCCGGCCGAAATCGATATTCCCCAATATATCAGACAAATAAAAAATCATGACTATGCCGGTGCGGTCAATACCATCCGTGAACGGAACCCGTTTCTCCTTTCCTGCGGCAGGGTATGCCCCCATCCATGTGAGGATGTGTGCCGGAGAGGGGTTGAAGACGAGGCTGTCTCTATTAACCAGTTAAAACGGTTTGCAGCAGACTATGAAATGAATTCCGGCCAGCACCTGCCCATCTCGTGTGCGCCGGATACGGGGAAACGTGTGGCCGTCATCGGCGGCGGACCGGCCGGGTTAAGCTGTGCCTATTTTCTGCGGCGTCTCGGCCACAGCGTGATGCTGTTTGACATGATGCCCAGGCTGGGGGGAATGATTCGCTACGGAATTCCTGAATACAGGCTCCCCAAAAAAGTTCTGGAATGGGAGATTGACGGGATTCTCAACCTGGGCATCGAAACCAGAACAAATGTCAAACTCGGAGAGGATTTTGATCTCAGCTCCCTGGTGGCTGCCGGATATGACGCTATTTTTCTCGGCATCGGCGCCTGGAAGGACTACAGCCTGCGGATTGACGGAGAGAATCTGGACGGCTGTTACACGGGAATTGATTTTCTGACCACATTTGCAACCACCCAGCAGGGGGATGGCAACAAACATATCCCCATCGGGTGTAAATGCGTGGTGATCGGCGGCGGGAACACGGCCATTGACTGTGTTCGAACCCTTGTCCGCCTCGGCGCAGAGGAAGTAACAATTGTCTATCGACGGACCCGTAAAGAAATGCCGGCCAACAGGGTTGAAATTGAAGCCGCAGAGCACGAGGGTGTAAAGTTCCATTTTCTTGCTGCCCCCAACCGGGTCATGGGCGATGAAAACGGAAAGGCCACAGGCCTTGAATACCTCAAAATGGAACTCGGCGAACCAGATGACAGCGGCAGACGGCGGCCTGTTCCCATTGAAGGGTCAGAGACCGTGCTGGACATTGATATGCTGATTACGGCCATCGGACAGGGCCCGGATATTGCATTCAAGGAAAAAGAAGAAGGGCGGCGATTTGCCGATCTTCAAACCACCCGCTGGGATACCATTGATTCAGCTGATCCTGAAACCCTTCAGACCAATATCCCATACATTTTCACCTGCGGTGATGCGGCGACCGGTGCATCTCTTGTTGTTGAAGGCATTGGCGGCGGCCGGCGGGCTGCCAGATCGATCCATCTTTATCTTACCGGCCAGCCCGTAAAACCTGTTCCGAACTCGATTTTTGAAAGGAACATCCCTGGAACGATTTTCGATTCGGTTGAGGGTATTCATCAAAAACCACGGGCCAGGATGCCGGAAATGCCGGTAGCCGAACGCATTAAAACCTTTGAAGAAGCCGATCTGGTCCTCCAGGAAAAAGATGCACTCAAAGAATCAGAACGGTGCCTGGACTGCTGTCGAATCTGTTACAATAAGGATGCAGCCTAAAAAAAAGAATGTCGGTCCACAGCCAACCCAAAGCCGGTAGACGCCCTGGCGAATGGAAGGTCATCTTGAAAAATAAACAGCGCCTATATCTCTTTTTTCTTTTTGCAGTGATCTTCATTTTTCTCCAGGCGGCGCATGCCGCCGACAAGAAGTATTCACTGGCGCCTGAATTCAGCGGAAAACACGGTGTCGCAGCAGGCGCCCGCATGCATGTGGAGCACTCTGCTTTCAAAGCCCTTCCCTTTGATGACGGTGATTTTGGTTATCTCCTGGCATATGAATATCATGAAGGGCTCGGCCTCTGGCAGGCCGGC
>JAUXCK010000055.1 GCA_030618925.1 Desulfobacteraceae bacterium | reverse complement strand
GTTCAAATTTTTGATCATTTCATCTGTCTCCCTGAAAATAATGGTTAAGGCCCAACCACAACCCGGTCCTTACGAACGGTCCAGAGCCGGGAGTATTTCTTTGAAAAGAAGCTTGCGGCCGAGCGGCAATGCACACCTGATGACCGGAATGCCGGAACCTGCGATATGATTCTCTGTCAGGCTGGCCACTCCTGTTCCCGGCCCAAAGTCCAGCACATGCGTAATACGGGTCGGCGGGTAAAGGGGTGCTATCTGACGCCGCCATATTGCCGGGCATGTAAAATAAGCCCGCATGACATCCAGAATGATATCCTCACTAATGCGAAGGTCTGTCCCGGTGTCATTTGACCATACGGGAATTCTCATTTCATCTCCCCTGAACGCCACCCCCGCACGTTTGGCATCCAGCGGAGATGTTTCCAGAGCATAAGACAGAAAAGGAGAGTGAGCGCCGATTGTGGATGATGTATACTTCCAGGTTATCTCCTTTACCCGTTCTTTTATAAATGTGTTGAATTCGATCAGGTCCCCGGGCATTCCGGAGACGATCCATCTCTCCGGAAGCAGCTCGTAAGCAGGATATACGGTCCCATGCTCGGAAAAAGCGTCGATGAGTTCATCAAGCCTGTCCCGTGACAACCCGTTAATACTGGCCATACAGCTCGGGCTCCCCTCTGTGGATTCACTGATTTTCTCCTCAAGGGTTGGCCGCTCTCCAAAGTTGAGTGTACATTGCTGGCAGCGCACCCCCTGCCAGAAAAACATGGCCTGAACCTTAATGGCCCATTTCCACAAATCATCCAGAGGAAGGCCCATGGAGGCCAGGATCGCCGATACAACCCCGGTTGAAAAGCCGGTTGCACTGTGTGTGTGGCGGAGCAGCAGGTCCTGGTCCAGCCCTTCCTGAATGATTGAAATATAGGTTGAAATTTGACATAAATAAATCAAGGGGTGTGACAGAGGCGAGGACTGGAGATACCCGAAGTCAGGTGTTTCCTCTGGATGCGCTATCCAGCGATCCACATCAAGCCCGTGCTCAAAAAAACGGGAGCGGGTATCGTCATAATTAATGGCCTGATTCTTGATTTCAGCAATCGCTTCCTGCATAAACGGCCTGATATCCGGATACATTGAATAGAGCCGCCTCAGCTCATCCATATATTTTACGCCCTGACCGGCAAATTGAATGAAAATGAACGGATCTTTATGTGGTGCAACACCCATTTCTCAGCCCCTTGTGTATTTCTTTCGCTTCCGCCTCAATGACCAATATCACTCACAGATTCCGCATCCTTATGCAAGCACTTTTTGCCTGTGGCAAGGATGGGGGTTGATTCTTTCGAGCAAAATAACAAAAAATGCTTTGGCGGGTTGAATTCAGGCATAAAATAAATCAAATTCAACTTGACCATTATCGCCCGCTATTGTACCCAATACTAACTTCATCAATTTTGATATAAATAATTTTAGTGAAAAAGAATCAAAGATTTCAATGACAAATTGATCATTTATTATAAAAAATTATTTTCTGTGTCAAATCGATTTTAAATAAAACGAGTTTTCTTCATCAACGTAAAACCCGATATTTTATCAAAAACCGGTTTATAAACAGCATTTATCTCAGGAGAAGGCCCCCATGAACAGAAAAACCAGCGAAACGCTTGAAACAACCAAAAAAGAGGCTCTGGACACTTTTGCAAAATACGTCAACCCACAGAAAGCCAGAATTTTAAAGAACGCCGGCCTGGACATCATCGAGGGGAAACGAGAAGGCGCATTGGTCTGGGATATTACAGGAGAAAAGTATATTGACTGTATCACCTCCGCCGGCTCATTCAATGTCGGAAGAAGAAACCCCGAGATTGTTGACGCCCTGAAAAAGGCACTCGATGAATATGATCTGGGGGCGTTTCTGCTTTGCAGCAAACAAAAAGCCGAGCTGGCAAAAAAAGTGGCCGGGATAACGCCGGGCGACCTTCAGTATGTCATGTATGGAAGCGGCGGTGGTGAGGCCAATGATTTCGCCATTAAACTGGCCAGGGGATTTACATTTAACACGGAAATTATTTCGACGGTAAAGGCCTATCACGGCCATACCGGGTTTTCCCTGGCTGCCATCGGAAGGGAGGAGTACAAAAAACCGTTTTTCCCCATGGTCCCCGGTTTCAAACAGGTTCCATTCAATGACCTCAAGGCCATGGAAGAAGCAATTACCGAAGACACGGCGGCCATCATGATAGAACCTGTCCAGGGTGAAGGGGGTATCCATCCTGGAACCGATGAGTACCTGAAAGGACTCAGGGCCATCTGTGATGAAAAAGACATTGTATTGATCTTTGACGAGATTCAGACCGGCCTTGGCCGGACCGGTAAAATGTTTTGCTGCGAGTATTCCGGTGTGGTGCCGGATATCATGACAATCGCCAAGTCCCTTGGGGGAAATCTGTATCCCATATCAGCGACCATTTACAGGGAGGAACTCAACGACTTTGTCATGAATCATCCATTCACGCACCTTTCGACATTCGGGGGGTCGGATCTTGGATGTATTGTCGGGATGGCCACCATCGACTATCTGGTGAAAAATAAAGTCCCGGAACATGCCGGTGTCATGGGTGAGCGGTTTCAGGCAGGATTTGACACATTGTTAAAAAAGTATCCTGATCTTCTCTTAGAAACGCGAAGAAAAGGGCTTATGATGGGCCTCCAGTACACCAATGAATCCATTGGGCCCAGGATGAGCTATCAACTCGCTCAAAATGGTGTCCTGGCAATTTATACGGGAAATGACCCTTCGGTGATGCGGTTGATGCCGATTCTGGAGATTCAGCCGGATGAAGTTGACTTTGTTATCGATGCACTGGACAGATCAATGTCAGTCGTGGTGAAACAGGAAGGGATTGAGCAATACTAGCGGCCCGCTGCTGGCCAACCCCGCAGGGCGGGACAGGCATACGGTTTAAACAAAAACCCAACAACATTTCGGAGGTTTGTATGGCGACATCAGAAGAGATCGTAGAGGCTCTGGAAGACTTTAAGGAACAATGCAATGGCAACAAGCGTCTCAGGCGAATGCAAAGGGACTGGACAAAAAATCTGCACTATAAGGCTGTTGATACAAATGATCTATTTACCATGACGGTGATAAAAGGGGAAATCACAAAGACGGAGGGGGGCGAACACGGTGCACCGGACATCATTATCGAGGGAAGCAGTGAGGATCTGTGCGACATGTTCTGGGGAGACATCAACCCGACCCAGAAGTACCTCAAAGGAGAAATCAGGGTAAAGGGAAGCCAGGAGGATGTGATGCGGGTCGACGCAATTACGGCCGTCATCTGGCCGGAGGTATAAGATGTCGATTATCGATGATATCCTGAATGAAACCGATCCTGAAAAAATCAGAAAAGAGACAGAAACAAATTACCGCGAGCATGTAAATCCGTTTGCTCTCCGGATGCTCAAAAATGCCAGCCTGGACATCATCGAGGGAAAAAGATCCGGGGCTTCTGTCTGGGATATCTCCGGTGATAAATATATCGACTGTGTCACTGGTGCCGGAATCTTCAACGTGGGGCGACGAAACCCGGACATTGTAGAGGCGTTAAAAAAAGCGCTTGATACTTATGATCTGGGGGGGTGGATCAGTGTCATCAGGGAAAGGGGCCTTCTGGCCAAAAAACTGTCAGAGATAACCCCCGGCAATTTAAAATTCTCTTTGTTCTGCTGCGGCGGGGGAGAAGCCATAGAAGTTGCCATCAAGCTTGCCCGCGGGCATACGGACAAGACCGAGATCATTTCCATGGTGAATGGATACCATGGTGTAACCGGATTCGCCCTGCCGGCCACAGGAAGAGATGTCTATAAAACACCATTTGAACCCCTGACGCCTGGGTACAGACACGTCCCTTTTAATGACATCGAGGCTGTAAAAGAGGCCATTACAAAGGATACGGCGGCGGTCCTCCTGGAGCCGATCCAGGGAGAAGGCGGTATTATCCCGGCTGACGACGACTTTCTGAGAGAATTAAGAGAAATCTGCGATCAGAACAAAATCCTCCTCATCCTCGATGAAGTGCAGACAGGGTTCGGGCGCACTGGAAAAATGTTCTGTGCAGAGCACTATGGGGTGACACCGGATATCATGGTTCTGGCAAAATCCATTTCCGGGGGAATCTATCCGCTGTCCTGTGCTGTTTTTACCGAAGAAATCAGTGAATTCCTTATGGCTTATCCATTCATTATTATTAACTCATTCGGGGGCACTTCACTGGCGTGCCTCACGGCACTTGCGACCATAGAATACATCGAAAAAAATAATCTGCCCGCCCATGCGGACCTGATGGGAAAAAGGTTTATGGCCGGGCTTTTGAAGCTAAAGAAAAAATATACCGAACTCGTCCTGGATGTACGGGGGAAAGGCCTTATGCTGGGGATAGAGTTCCCCGAGGACAGCATCGGTCCGAGGATGGCTTATCAGCTCAGACAAAACGGCGTCATTTCCATCTACACATTTAACAACCCTAAAATCATACGGATCATGCCCAGCCTGGTGATCACCGGGAACGAAGTTGATTTTGTCCTTCAAGCCTTTGATCACTCTTTAGAAGAGATCCGAACCCAGGAGGCAAGGTTCAACAGGAAATAATCATGACACAACTCAAAAGAGCCGTCGGACTGAGGACTGTTGTTTCCACCGGTGCCGGGATGGCACTGGCCACCGTAAACTATATTCTCTTCATCGAGCTCGCAAGTTATCTTACAGGGAACTCTGCATGGATAGCCATTCTCACATCCGGACTGATGGCTGTCTGCGCCGGTTCCTGCTTTTGTGAACTCAATTCCATGTTTCCTTCTGCTGCAGGCCTGAAACTCTTTATTGAAAAGGCCTTTGGCGAAAGGGCCGCCATTATTATCGCCTGCAGCTATGTCATGGGTCAGCTCACGATTGTCGGTGCGGAGGTCTTCGTTTTATCACAGGCCCTTTCCCAGGGCAGTTTCGGCATAGACCCTGTCATATGGGCGATTCTCTTTGGGGCTGTTTTATTATTTCTGAATTACAGAGGCATAAAAATTGCGGGCACTGTTCAGGACATCATTGCCTACACCATGTTTGCCGGTCTTATCCTCATCTCGCTCTACGGCTTTTCAACCATCGATTTTAAAATTCCCGATCTTTTTACCATCGGGTCGATGGATGGCTTCATACAGGCAGTCGCCATTGGCATCGCAAGCTTTATTGCATTCGAATGGGTCGTCACAATGTCGGAGGAAGTCACTGATGTCAAGCTTATTCCCAAAGGAATGGTGCTGGCCCTCGGCCTTTTAGCGGTTACCTATGCCTTGTTCTCGGTGGCCATGACCTCGCTGCTTGACAAAGAACAGCTTGATTGGGTACTTCAGCCCGATGGACTCCCGATTCCCCATCTTTTATACGGGAAAAAACTTCTGGGAGGCTATGGCTTTTATTTCATGATCGGGATGGCTCTTCTGGCATCACTGACGTCACTGAATGCCGGCCTCATGACGTCTTCCAGGTTCCTGTATGCCATGGCAAGAGACTGGTCCCTCCCGAAATTTATCGCCCGGCTGCACCCCGTCCATGCAACACCCTGGGTCGCCATGCTGGTGGTCATCGCTTATTGTGTCGGAATTACCTTTTATGGTTTCCTTACCCATCATGTCCTGGCCATGATTTTAATTATCGCTGCCAGCGAATGCATGATTTATATGATCATGGCGCTCTCTGTCATCAAGCTGAGGTACAAGTACCCTGACATTGAAAGAGGGTTTAAGATAAAGGGCGGTATCGTCATACCTGTTTTTGTGGTGATTATTTATGCTGTTGTCGGCGGGTTTGTTCTTATGGGCCCTGTCAAACCGGCAGATCTTGTAGACCAGAAGGTGGCCCGTTACTTCATCATCAGTGTTATCGGCATATCATCGCTATATACATTTTTTGTTTGGCCGAGACTGAGAGCAAAGTATCAAAAAATAGCGGATGCCAGAAAACCCAGAAGGAGAAGAAGAAAAAAAAAGGAGCCTCAAGATGCGCTATAAAACAATTCTTTTTGAAGAAAACGATGCAATCGGTCTCTTGACCTTAAACAGGCCCAAGACCCTCAATGCCCTGAATCAGGTCATGCTCGAGGAGCTCGAACATCTCTTTAATGAACTGGCGGTCAGTGAATCGGCCCGGGTCCTGATAATAACCGGTGCGGGTGAGAAAGGCTTTTGCTCGGGTATGGATATGAAGGAAACAGCTTCGACAATGTTTGAGGCGGACCCGGCGACAATATACAGCGCTCAAAGCCGCGCGGCCCAGTTAATATCCAAAATGAGAAGCATCCCCCAGCCTGTCATCGCTGCAGTTCACGGCGCTGCCTCCGGTGTCGGGTTCAGCCTGGCTCTGGCTTCTGATGTCCGGATTATTACGCCTCAAGCCCGGTTTAATGCAGCCTACATTAACATCGGACTTGGCGGTGCTGACCTGGCCAGCAGTTATTTTCTCCCCCGGCTTATCGGCTCAGGAAGGGCCAACGAATTTCTGCTCACCGGTGATTTTATGACTTCCGATGAAGCGATGCAGCTGGGCCTAGCAAGCAGAATCATTCTCAAAGAAAAATTATTGGATACGGCTTATGAGGTGGCCGGTAAAATGGTCGGCAAAAGCCTGCTGGGGTTAAAAATGACAAAAGAAGCCATCGTCCACAACCTTAATGCATCTTCCCTGGAACAGGCACTTCATTTTGAAAATCGAAACCAGGCATTCATGATCACTGCAATGAAGCTTGATGGTCACGCCTGAGAGGAAAGGGCCCTGGCGTGAAGGGGTTCCATCGAAAAGTGCGTCGCAAACATCCAGGATCCTGAGACCTGAATTCGCGTTACCTGCCTTTAAATACAGGTTTCCGTTTTTCCATAAAAGCGGTAATTGCCTCTATGGCATCTTCACAGATAAGCTGGGTCGCGTTTTTCTGGGCAACATACTCCAGGCCTGCCTGAACCCCGTTTTCCCGGGTAAACCGCATGGTATCCTTGACCCCCATCACGGCCAGCGGTGAATTCCCCGCGATTTCCCGGGCAATCCCTCCTGCTGCTTCGTAAAGTTCCTCTCTGGTCTCAACCATATGGGTGATGAGGCCTATCTTAAGTGCTTCCTCTGCTGAAAAGTCCCGACCGGTAAGGCACAGCTCCCGCGCCCATGCATCACCCACCACAGACGGCAATCTCTGGAGCGTACCGAGATCCGCCACTACCCCCAGTCTGGTTTCACGGACAGAAAAAATTGCGTCTTTAGTCGCCAGACGAATATCACACGCACAAAGAAGATCGATGCCGCCGCCAATACAATGACTGTGAACCGCAGCAATGACGGGTTTACGGCACTTTTCCAGAACCGTCGTACTCAGCTGGCCCTTGACAATGGTATGGCGCAGAAATTCCCGGGCATCGGCTCCCGTAGATTCCACCAGGCCGGCGAGCGCCATCAGGTCGATTCCGACCGTAAAACTCTTGCCCTCTCCTTTAATGACGGCTACCCAAACGTCCGGATCTTCATCCAATTCAATAAACACCTCGATCATCTGTACGAAAAAATCATACCCCATGGCATTCCGTTTTTCAGGGCGGTCAAGAATCACCCAGGCAATGTGCTCATCTTTTTCTACCCTGATGGGTTTATCATCACTCATGACTATTCCTCCCTCAATTGGGTTTTGAAAAATATTGGCTCCATGAAAAAAGAACCCGCTTAACATGTATTCACAAATACTATTTTACGGCAGGGTATATCCAAAAATCACCGGCATGTCAAACATGGGGTGTCATTAAACCCACTGGTCAGCGCCAGATCCCGATCTTAATCATAATCTTAATCATAATCTTAATCATTTTTTTTGATCATAGACCAAATCCTGTATGATTAAGAGCAGGAATGCCCGAACTTATTGAGATGTTACATATAATGATCTGATGTAATTGAAATTATGACAATAGCCGCCTCATTCATATTGTGATCTATCCTGCAAAATTTTTGATATTCTGTGGAGCCCTTTGATAAGGCCTGGATTTTTTCCGCGTTAACGGGTATATGTACAGGATAGTATCTATAAAACCTGATCAACAAAACAGCGCAGGAAAAGAAGCGACTTCGGCGCCTTGATCGCTAAAAGGGCCATCACCCTGCTGACGGGAAAAACAACAAGTTATGGATTCGAAATCCTTTCAAAATGAACCCGGCAAACAAGAATCTAAAAAGGCATCCTTGACGGTTCAGGACCGGCTTTTAGAGCTTTTTGTGGATATGGCGCGTTCCCGGAATGAAGAAAAGGTTTTAAAAGCCTCCCTGCAAGCCACTTTAGATATCACAACCGAACTCACCGGAGCTGAAAAGGGCAGCTTATTCTTACTTGATGATCACCAGGTTGTCGTTGACAGCATCCTCACCCGGGAAGAGGCAACAGCTGTCCAGCGGAAGAATCTGATTGGTACGGTTCTAAACAAAGGTCTCGCCGGGTGGGTGATCCGCAATCGAGAGATCGGACTCATATCAGACACAAGGGAAGATCATCGTTGGCTGACCCTGCCGGACCAGCCCTATTCCGTTCTCTCCGCCCTTGCTGTGCCAATCATCGCAAGGGACAAGGAATTACTGGCAATCCTCACATTATTGCACGCCAAAGCAGGGCATTTTGGCCAGGAATCCGCCCGGTTAATGCAGACAACGGCTGATCAGATCGCACTGGTTCTTGAAAATGTCAAACTCTATGCGAAACTGGAAGATTCTTACAAGGCGCTTGATAAAGCCAAAACCGCGCTGGACAACGAGTTGGAAAAAGGAAAAAAAATACAGAAAGACTTTTTACCGGACGAACTCATTCAACCGCAGGGATGGGAGATATGTGCTTATTTTCACCCTGCCCTGCAGGTTTCAGGAGATTTCTATGATGTATTCCCGCTGGGCCATAACACCCTGGGCATTGTTATCGGCGATGTTTGCGACAAAGGTGTCGGTGCTGCATTGTTCATGGCGCTTTTCCGCAGCCTGATCAGGGTCTTTTCCCGCTATGGCCGTTCATGGGGGCCTGACAGTTCACCTGAAAGTTTACCTGAAAGATCAACTAAGGATTCAAAAGGCCTTGATCCTCTATATGCCTTACAGGCCGTGTCACTCACCAACGACTACATAGAACTGAACCACGGAAAGGAAGGTTATTTCTGTACTCTCTTTTTCGGTGTATTAAACCCTGAGTCCGGCGTCCTTCACTACATCAACGCCGGCCACGAGCCCCCTTTTATTGTCAACACCCGGGGCGTTAAGACCAGACTCCTTTCTACGGGTACTGCCGTGGGACTGATGCCAGGGTCTAAATTCGATCATGCCGAAATTATCATTGAGCCGGGGGACATCTTCATCGGATACACAGATGGTGTCTCTGAAGCCCGTAATCCAAAGGGGGAGCTGTTTACGCAAGATCGAATGATATCCCTCCTGAATCAGCCGGTCTCATCGGCATCCCGCCTGATGGAACATATCCGAACACACCTGTCTGCCCATGTCGACCATGCCCCTCAGAGCGATGACATCACCATGCTGAGCATAGGACGCTCTGCTTAACCAATAGGAACAGGGACGATCTCCATTCAACCCCATTTTTTTACCTCCCCAGAATAAACGAGTACCCTTTTTGTAACCAACCGTTACAAAATGTGCACATTCCACCCTCTGTCACCCCTCATCATAAAATCATTATCCTGGAAACAACACCCAGGCATCCTAAAAATCATGCCGGTTGGTTATGACCATAATTCTAATGAATTATAGAAAAAAACGCCTTTAACAAATCGACTCAAATTTTTTACACCCTCCGCCTTGGCACAAATCATGAAGAGGCGAATTCCGTAATTCTCCCGGTGAGGTGCATTTCTATGCAGTCTATTCACCCGGGGTTCCTTTTACGGAGGCGTTATGAAAAAAAATTATCCACTTAGTGTCGTGTTTAAATATGCAATTGTCATCTCTATCCTGGTATTAAACCACCCATCCAATAGTAACGCCACCGGAGGCCCGGGTATTATTGTTGATACGACTCCTCCCGTCATCACCCTCCTGGGACAAATAGTGGTCACGCATCCTGCCGGAACCCCTTATGTCGATCCGGGTGCAACTGCGTCAGACAATCTCGACGGTGATATCACGGCCGGCATCGTCACCCACAACCCGGTAAGCAACAGCATTCCAGGCACCTATACCCTCACCTACAATGTCACCGACAACGAAGGCAATGCTGCCTCCCAGGTGACACGGACCGTAAATGTCATCGATAACACCCTGCCCGTCATCACCCTCCTGGGTGATCCAGCGGTAACACTAACCGTGGGCACGACTTATACGGATCCAGGGGCAACTGCCGCAGATAACCTGGATGGCGACATCACTCCCCGCATTATCGTAACAGGGCTGGTGGACACCAGCGCAATCGGCTCATATACCATTGCCTATAACGTGGCTGACAATTCTGGAAATTTTGCGCTGGAAGTCACCCGATCCATTAATGTGGTTGATGTGGAAAAACATGCACCGGTTGCCTATGACGGATCACTCATGACTGACGAAGACACACCGGTCAGTGGCTTTTTTGCTGCTGATGATGAGGATAATGACAATCTCAGTTACAGCATTTTAAGCAGTGGTTCTAAGGGGAGTGCTTTCCTCATTGATCAAACAACCGGGGAGTTTTCCTATATTCCAGATCCAAACACCAATGGATCAGACACCTTTACTTTCAGAGTGACCGACGGCCTGTTTGATTCCAACACTGCATCTGTTTCGGTGACAATAAGTCCTGTCAACGATGCGCCCATAGCGGATGCCGGCCCAGATCAGACCCTTTCCGAGGGAACCGTCACAGCAACCTTGAGTGCGGCAAATTCAGCGGATGTGGATAATGACATTGATACATATTC
>JAUXCK010000246.1 GCA_030618925.1 Desulfobacteraceae bacterium | reverse complement strand
TTTATTCTTATATGGAAAACCTGGTCCTCTGGGCCAGGATCTTTATTATTTATGAAAAAAAACAAGACTAAAAAAATCAGAGAATACGAGTCTATCATTGTAAAGGGTGCCAGGGAACATAACCTGAAAAATATCAATGTGGAACTGCCCAAGAAAAAGTTGATCGTTTTTACCGGGGTCTCGGGGTCCGGCAAGTCAAGCCTTGCATTTGATACGATTTTTGCTGAAGGTCAAAGACGGTATGTGGAATCTTTATCTGCATATGCCAGACAGTTTATCGGGCAGATGGAAAAACCAAGATACGATACCATCAGGGGCCTCTCTCCCACAATATCCATAGAACAGAAGGCGGCATCCAATAATCCCAGATCAACCGTTGGAACGATTACGGAAATATATGACTACCTAAGGGTTCTGTTTGCACGGGCAGGGATTCAGCACTGTCATAAATGCGGCAAAAAGGTTGGCAGGGGGGATGCTGGAAGCATGGTCGATCAGGTCCTTTCTTTTTCTGTGTCAACTCGAATTCTCATCCTGGCCCCGATCATAGAGAATCGAAAAGGTGAGCATCGGGAGTTGTTTGACGGATTGAAGTCGGACGGGTTTGCACGGGTGCGTATTGACGGTGTTGTCCATGCACTTTCCGATGTGCAGAGCCTTTCCAGACATAAAAAACACAATATCGAAGTTGTTGTGGACCGGCTTGCCATCAAAGACGGCAGCGCATTCAGAAGGCGGCTGACCGACTCGGTTGAAGCGGCGCTTAAATTGGGGAAGGGACAGATTATCGTTCATGTCCTTGATGGGGAAGATGTTCGAATGAGTGAGGAAAGATCATGTTGCGGTATGGCGTATCCTGAACTCAACCCCCCGCTTTTCTCATTCAATTCTCCCCAGGGAATGTGCCCTGACTGCAATGGCATCGGGACTGTCCTTTCAATGGATGAAGATAAGGTTGTTCCGGATATGACGCTTTCGATTCGCGAGGGTGCGGTCATTCCATGGCGCAACTATTTTGCCGGTTCCAGCGAGCGAAAAAGCAGCTGGGGACTTGAGAAACTAAAAGCCATAGAGAAAAAATGGGGGGTCAATTTTGATATCCCGTGGAATAAGCTTCCCAAAAAGCATCGCAATCTATGTCTGCTGGGGTCAGGTGGCGAAAAAATAGTGGTCAATTTTAACTCAACGAAAATAAAGGGTGCGTTTACCACGAAGTTTGAAGGCCTCTTGAACAGTATGATGCGAAGGTACATGCAAACCAGATCAGAAGGGGCCAAGACCTGGTATTCAAAATTCATGTCTTCGTCTACATGCTCAACCTGCAGGGGCAACAGGCTTAAACCCGAGGTCTTGAACGTTAAAATTGAGGGGCGTTCTATCATTGACGTTACGGCCATGACCATTGAAGAGGCGCTTAACTTTTTTAAAAGTCTGAAATTTTCAGGGAGTCGAAAAATAATTGCCGGTGAGTTGCTCAAGGAGATTAACAGCCGGCTGGGTTTTTTAATCAATGTGGGGTTGGGTTATCTTTCACTCAACAGAAAGGGCCCCACATTGTCCGGCGGCGAATCACAGCGTATCAGGCTGGCATCGCAGGTCGGGTCGGAGTTGACAGGGGTGCTGTATATTCTGGATGAGCCGTCCATCGGCCTTCACCAGAAAGACAATATTAAGCTTCTCAACACCCTTTTCCATCTCAGGGACATTGGAAATACCCTGATTGTGGTTGAACACGATCGGGAAACAATCGAATCCTCGGACTGGGTACTGGATATAGGGCCGGGTGCAGGGCATCTCGGCGGGCGGATTGTCGCGGAAGGGACGCCCAAACAGATCATGCGGAACAAAGGCTCTGTAACAGGCCGTTACCTGAGCGGCCTGGATCAAATAGATATCCCCTCACAGAGGAGAGAACCGGGGCGCCATTGGATAACAATTAAAGCCGCATCGGAAAATAATTTGAAGCGTATCACGGTGGATATACCGTTAGGCCTGCTGGTATCTGTAACCGGCGTATCCGGCGCTGGAAAATCGACATTGATAAATCAAACACTTTACACGGCGCTTGCACGAAAGCTGCACGCCTCACCTGTTGCTGTAGGAAAACACAGCGGAATCAAAGGGTTGTCACATCTTGACAAGGTCATTAACATCGATCAGAAACCCATCGGGCGCACCCCGAGAAGCAACCCGGCCACCTATACCAAAGTGTTCGATCAAATCAGGGAGTTGTATGCCATGCTGCCGGAATCAAGGGCAAGAGGGTATAAGAAAGGCCGGTTTTCGTTCAATGTGAAAGGCGGACGATGTGACCATTGCAGGGGAGATGGCCATATCCGGGTAGAAATGCATTTTCTGGCAGATGTTTTTGTCCCGTGTGAAGTGTGTAAGGGTAAAAGATTTAATCAATCAACCCTCGAGATCCTCTATAAAGGGCATTCCATAGCGGATGTTCTGAACCTGTCCGTCGCCCAGGCCTGCAGACTTTTTTCCAAACATCCCAAGGTCAGTAAAATTTTAGACACCTTGATGCAGGTAGGGCTTTCTTATATCAAGCTCGGTCAGTCGGCAACAACATTATCCGGCGGTGAAGCACAGAGAATTAAACTCGCACGTGAACTTTCAAAAAAAGATACGGGCCGGACTTTATATATCCTCGACGAACCGACAACCGGCCTGCATTTTGACGATATTAAACTGCTGCTGAATGTCCTGCAGCGGCTGGTGGACTCGAAAAATACCGTCATTGTCATTGAACATAATCTTGATGTCATCAAGACAGCGGACTGGATCATTGATCTTGGTCCGGAAGGGGGCAGCCAGGGTGGAGAAGTCGTGGCCCAGGGCTCACCTGAAAAGGTGGCGACATCCAGGAAAAGTCACACAGGATTTTTTCTTAAAAATATATTGTAGTGTTTCTCCTTGAAAAAATGGTTATTTTTTCTTAAATACTAAATATGGGACATATATTTAATTTTCATGATGCCGCAGCTTATGACAAGTGGTTTGACAGTCAAACAAATAGATCAATAGCAAGCCTTGAGGTACAGCTCATGCTGGATATGCTCAAACCACTTCGCACGGAATCGGTGCTTGATGTGGGCTGCGGGACCGGATGCAGCCTTCTGGCGCTGCTGGAAACAGGACTCGATGCCACGGGGATTGATCCATCCCCTTATGCGCTTGATATCGCTTATACCAAGGTGAAAAACAGGGCCGACCTCTACCGTGGTTTTGCTGAGGATCTGCCATTTGAAGACAATTCTTTTAACCACGCATGTTTTTTTGCCACACTGGAATTTGTTGACAATCCCCAAAAAGCGATTCAGGAAGCAATCCGGGTGACCAAGGACCGTATTTTTTTCGGGGTGATGAACCGGTATGCCATTAAGGGGATTGAACGGCGATTCAAAGGGATATTTACCGAAACCATTTTCAATAAGGCACGGTTTTTCAGCATCTGGGAATTGAAACAACTTATTCGGGCAAGCGTGGGAGATGTGCCAATGTCCTGGCGAACTGTATGCTTTTTCCCGACCGCTTCAAGCAAATTGACCCACAGGCTGGAACACTCCAAATTGATCCAGCGCTTTCCCTTTGGTGCATTTGTCGGCGTCGTCATTACCCTTGTTCCCCGATTCAGGACAAGGCCGTTGACGCTGAAATACTCCAAGTCAACCGCCGGCCCGGTCAGGGGGTTTGCCGGAAGCACCAGGTTAAATTATGCGGGGCGCAAATGAAACCTTTTTCTAATCCCGGGACGCTTTGACAGGGGAACGGGGTCTGCAGGAAGGAGAATTCAATGACGGAAGCTTTTTTTTACACGCCCATGGAAGGCAAAAAGGTAAAGTGTCATCTCTGCAGTCATCACTGCATTATCAAAGATGGCCGTCGCGGGTTATGCAATGTCAGGGAGAACCGGTCGGGCAGGCTGGACACCCTTGTATATGATAAAATTATTGCACGTCAAATAGATCCCATTGAAAAGAAACCCTTGTACCATCTTGCACCTGGCAGTTTGTCCTATTCTATTGCGACCGTGGGATGCAATTTCAAATGCGGGTTTTGCCAGAATGCAGATATCGCACAGATGCCATCAGATCGAGGGGGGAGCATTGCCGGCGAACCATTTACACCGGCCGACATCGTAGAGGATGCTGAAAAGAACAATTGCCGAACGATTGCCTATACCTATACCGAGCCCACCATATATTTTGAACTTGCCTTTGACACGTCGAAACTGGCACACGCCCGGGGGATTAAAAATGTATTTGTCACAAACGGGTATATGACGTCAGAGGCCATTGAAAAAATCTCTCCCTTCCTGGATGCAGCAAATGTTGACCTGAAGGCCTATAGTGATGATTTTTACAAAACTTTTTGCAAGGCCAGACTGGAGCCGGTGAAGAAAGCACTTAAACATATGAAATCAAAAGGTGTTTTTGTCGAGATCACAACACTCCTGATCCCTGGTCTCAATGATGATTCTGAAGAGCTCGAAAAACTGGCTTTATTTATTGTTGAGGATCTGGGTCCGGAGACACCCTGGCATATCACCCGGTTTCATCCGACCTATAAATTGACCGATCGTGCCCCAACGCCTGTCAGGTCTCTTTTGACGGCGCGTGACATCGGCATCAGGGCCGGCCTTAGATATGTTTATACTGGAAACATCCCGGGGCTGGCCGGTGAAAATACCTTTTGCTTTTGCTGCGGTGACGTTTTGATCGAGCGCTTTGGTTTCCATGTTCGCAAAAATAACATTAAAAACAGCTGTTGCGGCCGGTGCGGTACCCGGATAGATGGTGTCGATATGTAGCGTTTTCAATCTCTTTCCTTATCGCTGCAGTGTGGGTTTTCTCACAAAAATAATTCCAAAAAAGATAAAACTGATTGACATATCCCCAATGTTTTGTATTAATGCGACTTTTTGATACCACAAAATGGTCCGGTACAAAGATGTTGGCCCCAGCCTGAAAAAAACAGAATATCGGCTTCTTATGGGCTGAGAAAACGTGCCAGGATCAGTATGCATGCGGGTTTAGCAAAAATGCTGTTTTCAGCAGTTATGCCGGGTTGTTGGAAAAAAAACTGATGCAGTGGTGATTGTGCTGATGACGCTTATGAAAGACGGAGGTTTGAATGAAGGCGGGT
>JAUXCK010000080.1 GCA_030618925.1 Desulfobacteraceae bacterium | reverse complement strand
CTTAAAATCGCGTCCCCCGACCATTACCTTGACATGACCGGTTTCCCCTTCGATACAAAGAAGTGCGGCCTGGACTTCGGGCTCCTGTTCCAACGCGCATTCCCAAAAATCTTCTTCCGGTATTTTGCTCTTGATTCGGACAAGAATGACATCTCCAACCCGCAGCGCATGTCCCGGGGCTTTCAGCCGGGCCTCGTAATAAGCGATTTCAGTATTCGGCTTTCTTGCCCAGGTCATGTCTTCAAGTTTAATTCTGCCCAATTCACTTCCCAATCGAACAACAACAACATTTTCAACATCATCCACCTCGACAACAATGCCTTCTACCCTGTCGCCTTTTTCAAGGGGATCTTCGATAAGATCCTCTTCGCGCTTTTTGGAAAAAGCTTCTATTTCTTCATGGGGCAGATGCCGCAGGGGGCCGCGGAACCCCTGCCGTTTATCAAGCTTGCGCAATTCTTCAGTTATTTGAGCCCGGGCAATTTTCTGCATTTCAATATTCACGGCAGTATAAATTTTAAGTCCTTCATTGTAGAGGGCATTTACTCCATATTGTTTTTCCGCATACCGCCTTATATGCTCCGTATAGCAGGGGACCTTTTCAATGTACCAGTTTCGTCGCGGTTTGATGTCCAGATTCGTGCTTATGGCTTCCGTGGCCTGGATATTTGTGATATAGCCTTCCGCAAGCATCCGGTTCAGAACATAAATCTGCCGCTTTTTTGCTTTTTCAGGAAATCTGAAAGGTGAATATTTGCTCGGTGCCTGGGGAAGCCCGGCCAGGACCGCGCACTCGGCGAGATTTAATTCTTGTGTGGATTTCCCGAAATAGTTCTCAGCAGCCGCTTCAACGCCGTAAGCGCCGTGTCCGAGATATATCTGGTTCAGGTAGAGGTAGAGGATTTCATCTTTTTCGAACTTTTTATCGATACGGTATGATAAAATAGCCTCTTTTATTTTTCGGGTATAGCTTTTTTCGGGTGTCAGCAGAAAGGATTTGGTGACTTGCTGGGTGATGGTGCTGCCCCCTTGAACGATTGTACCGGCCTCGATATTTTTAAACATCGCCCTGAGAACACTGATCATATCGATCCCTTTGTGCTTGTAGAACCGGGCATCCTCGGCTGCGACAAACGCATTGATAAGCATCTGGGGAATTTCCGCGAGTGGAATAACGATCCTGCGTTCTTTATAGAACTCGGCGATCTTCCGCCCGTCATCAGAGTAAACGGTTGTAATGGTGGGTGGGCGGTAATCGCTTAGCGACGTTATTTTGGGCAGGTCCTCTTTTAAATAATAATAGGTGACGCAAAACGCAATACCGCCTAAAATAACCGTTATCAGCGAGAGCCGGAGGACTGTCCGAAAAACAATTGATTTCAGACTGCGTGAATCCTTTCGGCCCCTTTTTTTCCGTATTTGTGATACGCTTTTCTTTTTTGCCATGGTAATGGTCCAGTAGTTGATAAATTCTTCTTTTTACCAAATATTACAGGTTTAAGCAAGTGCCTTGCTCAAATTTTGTACCAGGTGATGCCGGTAAAGCGTTAAACGATGTCAGGGGCAAGATGACTAAAAATTGTTGACTTTACCAGTCGTTATGGGTAAAAAATGACGATTTTTAAAGTGAATTCCAGTGGATAAGGATTAGATGATGGATGTTCAACTTGATTTCAGTAAATTTGACGGGCTCCTGCCGGCAATTGTACAGGATGATGAAACCGGTGAGGTACTCATGCTGGCTTATATGAATGAAGATGCCTGGAAGGCTTCCCTTGCAACCGGCAGGGCAACGTATTTCAGCCGAAGTCGTCAAAAACTATGGGTTAAGGGTGAGACATCCGGAAATATTCAGTTGATCAAGGAGATCCGGGTTGACTGTGATAATGATACCGTGCTGCTGAAGGTAGAACAAATCGGCGGGGCTGCCTGCCATACCGGATACAGGAGTTGTTTTTTTAAAAAAATTGACGGCAAGTCAATCAAAGTTGTCGGCGAACCGGTATTCGACCCCGGGGAGGTATATAAAAAATGAGTCAATTATTAAAACTAGGGGTTCCAAAGGGAAGTTTGCAGGATGCAACCATCGCCCTGTTTCGGCGGTCAGGGTGGAAGATTGAGGTGAATGGCAGGAGCTATTTCCCTGAAATCAATGATCCCTCCATTGATTGCGCGTTGTGCCGGGCCCAGGAGATGTCCGTCAATGTTGAAGGCGGCAGCCTTGATGCCGGCCTGACAGGTAAAGACTGGGTCGCAGAGAACAGATCGGATGTTCACGTGGTCACTGATTTGATTTATTCCAAAGTGAGTGCCCGTCCGGCGCGCTGGGTCCTGGCTGTTGCATATGACTCCCCGGTTAAAACCATAGAGGATATGGAGGGGAAAAAGATTTCAACCGAGCTGGTTGGATTTACCAGGAGATATTTTGATGACCTGGGAATCAATGTAAACGTTGAGTTCTCCTGGGGCGCGACAGAGGCCAAGGTGGTTTCCGGACTGGCGGATGCCATTGTTGAGATAACTGAAACCGAAAGCACCATCAAAGCCCATGGCCTGCGTGTTATTCACGACTTGATGCAGACCAACACGCAGCTCATTGCCAATCATGATGCATGGAAAGACACCTGGAAAAGAGAAAAAATAGAGCAGATCGCCCTTCTTTTAAAAGGCGCCCTTAGAGGGGGAAAACTTGTTGGCCTTAAGATGAATGTGCCTGAGTCAAAAATCGAAGAAGTTGTAAACCTGCTGCCGAGCCTTAATGCCCCGACGGTGGCTCATCTTTACCAGTCAGAGTGGTTTTCGGTTGAAACGGTAATCGACTCCGACGTGGTCAGGGACCTGATACCGAAACTCCTTGAAAAAGGGGCCGAAGGAATCGTCGAGTATCCCTTGAATAAAGTGGTGTAGCCCATGGTGACCATCGCAAAACGGGCCCGGGAAATGACGCCTTTTATTGTCATGGAGATTCTTGAACGGGCCGAGGCCATGACGCGTGAAGGCATCCGGATTATCCATCTGGAGGTTGGGGAACCTGATTTTGATACACCGGTGTGTATAAAGGAGGCTGTCAAAAGGGCCCTTGCCCAAGGCCATACCCATTACACCCACAGCCTCGGAGACCTTGATCTCAGGGAGGCGGTTTGTGAATATTATCAAAATGTCTATCATGTGAGCGTTGATCCCGACCGGGTCCTGGTGACATCCGGAACATCCCCGGCCATGCTGCTTCTTTTTTCTGCCTTGCTGGAAAAGGAGGACCAGGTCATTGTGTCGGACCCTCATTATGCGTGTTATCCCAATTTTATTCATTTTCTGCAGGGCAGACCGGTGTTTGTCCCGGTTTATGAAGAAGACGGGTTTCAATACCGGCCGGAGGCCATCCAGAAAAAGATCACCCGGAAAACAAAGGCTGTTTTTATTAATTCACCCTCCAATCCCACGGGAAATCTTTTATCTGAAAACCGTATGCGGGCAATTGCCGACTTTTCTCCATATATCGTGTCAGATGAGATTTACCACGGCCTGGTGTATGAGGGGCGGAGCCATTCAATCCTGGAATTCACTGATCACGCCTTTGTATTAAACGGGTTTTCAAAATTATTTGCCATGACAGGGTTGCGGCTCGGATACCTGATAGCGCCCAAACCTTTTATCCGGCCGATGCAGAAGATTCAGCAGAATTTTTTCATTTCCGCCAATTCCATTGTTCAAAGGGCAGGGATAGCGGCGCTCAGGGAAGCGGGTGATGATGTCGCCCGCATGAAAAAAATTTACGATAAGCGCCGGAAATACATGATCAAACGCCTGAGGGGGATGAATTTCGGTATCACCCGGGAACCCACAGGTGCCTTCTATGTGTTCGCAAATGCCAAACACCTTTCCGGTGATTCATACCGGCTGGCTTTTGATATCCTTGAAAAAGCCCATGTGGGCGTGACACCGGGCATTGACTTTGGGGAAAACGGAGAAGGATATTTACGGTTTTCCTATGCAAATTCCATGGAAAATATCATTGAGGGGATGGACCGGCTTGAGGCGTATCTTGAATCCCGGGCTTAGCCGATATCCATCCATGGATGGACATTAACGAATGCCATGAAAATTAAATCAGCTGAATTTGTAACAAGTGCCGCCAGGCTATCCCAGTATCCGCCTCCCGAACTGCCGGAGATTGCCTTTGTCGGGCGGTCCAATGTCGGAAAATCCGCCCTGATCAACACACTGGTCAATCGCAAACGCCTGGTAAAAACAAGCTCAACACCCGGCCGTACCCAGTTGATTAATTTCTTCAACATCAACCAGTCGTTTCTGTTTGTGGACCTTCCGGGATACGGGTATGCAAAGGTGCCGGCCCGGGTAAAGGCGAAATGGGGTCCCATGATTGAGACGTATCTGGCCACCCGGGAGACCCTCAGCGGGGCGGTTCTGATTTTTGATATCAGGCGGATTCCCGGGAGGGCTGAATTCGATCTCATACAATGGTTTGATCATTATCAGATTCCATGTGTACTGGTTTTAACCAAAACAGACAAGCTGAAGAAAAGCAAACAGCATCACCAGCATCGAGAGATCGCCGAAACCCTGTCAATACCAAAAGAGGACCTTGTATTGTTTTCAGCCAAAACACGTCAGGGCAAAGATTTGGTCTGGGACAGGGTGGAAACACTGATTCGCATGGATCTCCAGGGTGTGCATCAATAATAAAGATCCTGGCCCAGAGGACCAGATTTTCTATAAAATAATAAAAAGCAAGGCAATCCCATGTCGCAATTCCAGAAAATTGACCCGTCCTTTAAATCCGGTTTTATCACCATTGCCGGTGCTCCGAATGCAGGAAAATCGACGCTTTTAAACAGGCTTCTGGGTCAAAAAATATCCATCACATCCAGGAAACCCCAGACCACCCGGAACCGGATCATCGGGGTTGTTCACCAGCCGGCCGCGCAGCTTGTTTTCATGGATACACCCGGCGTCCACAGGGCCAGGAGCCCGTTGAATATAAAGATGGTCGATGAAGCCTTCGCAGCCATCGCGGACGGGGACATCACCCTGGCTCTGGTTGATGTGTCAAAACCGCTCCCAGATGCTGAAGAATTAATGGTTCAACAGTTCGAAAACCGGAAGCACCCGGTGGTTGTGGCATTGAATAAGATCGATCTGATCGAAAAAACAAAGCTTCTCGGGCTCATTGATAAATGGTCGGCACGATATCCGTTTAAAGCCGTGATTCCGATTTCAGCAAAATACGGAACACAGGTGGAACGGCTGTTGGTGGAATTGGAAGATCTTTTGCCTTTGGGGCCGCCGTTTTTTCCAGAGGAGACCCTGACGGATATGCCGGAACGATTTGTTGCCGCCGAGATGATTCGGGAGAAGGTTTTCCGACTCACGGGGCAGGAAATACCCTATTCAACCGCCATCACCATCGATACATTTTCAGAGGAAAAAAAAGGAAAATTGGTGAGAATCCATGCCACTATTCATGTGGAGCGTGATTCCCAGAAGGGTATGATTATCGGGAAAAAAGGAAGTAAACTCAAAGGAATCGGTGAAGAAGCCCGGAAAGATATTGAACGGATGGTGGGTGCCAGGGTTTTTTTGAAACTTTTTGTCAGGGTTCAGAAAAACTGGAGCAAGGACACAAGGGCCATGCGAAAACTCGGATACTGATGATCCTCTCCTTTCATCCTCTTTTTGAAGCAGACCGGAATATTATCTGCGCAGGCCGTCAGCCCGACACATCGGATCTATCGGCCATTCAGGCAGCGCATGCTGTTGTTTTAAGCCAGGGATGCAGCAGGGAGCTGTATGAAATGGTCCGGCAGCATGATGTTCCTGTTTTTCCGAATTATGACGCCCGGTTTAAATATCCCGGGAAAATCGGTCAGGCGCACCTGTTTCAGAAATTAAAGACACCTCACCCAAAAACAATCGTCTGCCGGACGTCAGATGAATTTTACCGGCTGGCCGGCAGATCGGGTCTGCCTCCTGGACTGCCGTTTCCTTTTGTCTTGAAATATGACTGGGGGGGTGAGGGGAGCACCGTGTTCCTGATATCATCCCCTGCAGAACTTTCGGCGCAGCTGGAACAGGCGGCGCTTTTTGAAAGAAGCGGTCAGACCGGTTTTCTGGTCCAGGAATATATTCCTGCCGGAAACCGGGTGTTGCGGGTGACAGTGATCGGCGACACCATCATTTCCTACTGGCGGGTTCAGAAAGAGAAGGGGCGGTTCGGGGCGAGCGTGTCAAACGGCGCAATGATTGACCGGTGCGCTGATCCTGATCTCCAGGAGACAGCAGTAAAGGCTGTCAGGGATTTCAGTCGCCGCGTCCGCATCAACCTGGCAGGATTTGATCTTCTCTTTTCGACAGACCCGGATGAAAGAAAGCTGTTTTTTCTTGAAATCAATTATTTTTTTGGGAGAAGAGGCCTTGGCGGCTCTGAACCCTACTATGAGATGCTGATGGCTGAAATTGAAAAATGGATCAATCGTGTCCATCCATAAATGGTGCAATTAAAAATGTTGGTTTACGCCTAAGATTTACTTTGCTCGAGTGGTATCATATACACTATAATCTTAATCGTAATCCTGCTCCTGATCAAACAGGAGTTGAGCTATGGGCAAAATGATTAAGATTATGACTAAGATCGGGATTAGACGCTGGCCAGGTTTTAATGACACCCTAACTTGTATCCTTCCGGTTGAATTTTTCTGTGATATAGCCCTTCAGGTCGTCAAGGAGGTTCAGCTGCTCTCTGTCCAGGCCGGGGTCATTTTGCAATTCAATGATGTCGGCAAGGGCCGAGGCCGGGGTGGTGCGGGGGGCGCCTCTGTAATCCATCAGTGCGTCATCGGAAGATATTGGATTGACCTGCTGCATGTAGGTGCCAAATTCCCTGATCAGGTTTTTGGAAAGATTCTCCGGAAAATTTCTGGACAGGATCCGGCCGGCGAGTGTGCGTGTCTCAGTCGTCGGGAATTGATTGATGAGTTCTTTTTTTCCATTCAGGGGTGCAGCGTGAAATTCTTGACACAAGGCCCGGGCTTTTTTTGACAAAAAACCCATTTGATACAGGGCGGCATCCGCATCCAGTGCAGGGATTTCCGGATAGCGGAAATTCCGGTAATGTTCAATGATGGATTGAAAAAGTGTCGGGTTCTCCTGCAACCAGCGGATGTTTTCTTCGGCCGATTCACCTCTTTCCCGGGATAACACTGTCCAGTACCGTTCAAGAGGGGGCAGCAATATGCCGGGCTCACCATACCGCTTACGGACAATCCGGGTGGTGTCTTCGATTGAATCAGGACCGGTTTTACGAAGCTCCGGTAAATCAATACGCAGCCAGAGGCTCTGGTTGGCGTAGGGGATTGACTCGCCAATAGAAATCACAGGGACCTGGAAATTCATACCTGATCCAAATTCACTGCCGATCATCAAGCCCTTGACATGCAGGCCGGAACTGCTTTGGAAGCAGGCGGGTAATTTTAAGGCCCGCCGGCGGTCGATATCCTTGATAAAACAACCGGTCAGGTAATCCCATGTTTCTGTTTCCCGCATATAACGGCGTGCCAGCGCCATGGTGATCTCCACATCAACCATGGCATCGTGAGCCCGACCCTGATTTAATTGATTGGCAGAATTCAGATTCTCCAGCTTGAGTGACAGCTTCCCATTTTTTTCAGGCCAGTTCAGAGACGCTTTTTTATAAAGCGAGAAAACCAGGGTCATGGGAAACAGATCCATGCGGCGGCAACCCCTGCTATATTGGTGCGTATAGGCGGGGAGCAGATTCCGGTGAAACGTAAACCGCAGAAACACATCATCAAAACCAAGTGAATTATACCCGAGGCTGATGGTGCCCGGTTCATTCATCAGCTGGTGAATCTGCCGGGCAGCTTCAAATTCGCACTCGCCGGACATTAGATCGGAAAGAGGGATGCGATGGGTCATCAGGGCACGGGGGGAAATGATGATATCCGGGCGCAGCTTTACTTTGATATTATGGCGCTGAATTTCGTTGAGTTCGAGATCCGTGCGAATGGCTGCAAATTGGAATACCTGATCAAACGCCTTGTTCAACCCGCTGGTTTCAATGTCATAGAATAGATAAGTGTTCATTTTTTTAAACCGCACCTCAAGGGTCTCGGACACCGGGGTCTCAGCCGTCCCGAAAAGGTGTCCGGATAGAGCAGCCTATATCCTATCCGGGCTGTTTTTTCAATAGCGCCCAAAGGTCAGGTGTTATTAAAACCGTTGGTCAGCTTCAAGTCCTGTTTGATCAGGAGCAGGATTGCAATTATGATTAAGGTGACGATTATGATTATGATTAAGATTATAGTGTATATGAACCCCATCGAGTCATGTAAATCTTGGGTGTAAACCAATATTTTTAATCGCACCCCCGGGGTTAAATTCCGGTCTTTCGCCCTGCCGGAAGTTTCCTGCCCGGGCTGGCAAGGATGAATCAGCGGGACATCGGCGCAGGGCATTTTTATTTATTTTAAGTAAGATAGCCGGGGGGCCCCGTTTTGTTTATTTGCTCTTGACAAGAAATAATGAGTAATTTATAACACCCTATTCTTGGTCTGTAATGGCCAGAAAGTATTCATCATCTACAGATCGGTTGGATAAATTGGCGGATAAGCCGGGCGTGTTTTTTGATTGAAATTCCAGGCTGGATGAAGGGGGCTTTGAGGGCAAAATGGCGCTTGAGAAATTACTTGAAAAAAATAAGACCGCTATTCATAAAAAGTGGTTTGATTCGGTTGTAAAAACGTATCCGCTGGATACCTCTCGATTCCTTAAAACGAGCAAAGATTTTTTTGCCAACCCGGTGGGGGGCAATCTCTCAAACGGGCTGGCGGTTATTTTAGACGAGCTCATAAAAGGACCGGACCGGGAGAAAGTGATTTTTTCCCTTGATCCCATCATCCGGGTCAGGGCAATTCAGGATTTTTCACCCTCACAGGCGTTGGCTTTTATTGCTTCTCTGAAAAGAATCGTCAGGGAAATGCTGAAGAAAGACCTGCGACACCATGATACGCTCAGCAGCCAGTTGTTACAATTCGAGCGCAGAGTGGACGAATTGCTACTTCTTGCTTTTGATATCTATATGGGGTGCCGGGAGCGAATATATGATCTCAAGGCAAATGAGGAGAAGAATAAGGTTTACAAGGCGTTCAAACGGGCCGGACTGATTACGG